>NZ_JBFRER010000072.1:0-36271 GCF_052114405.1 Streptomyces sp. M-16
GTCAACGGGGCGACCGCCAGCAGCAGCGGCCGGAACGCCAGGGCGGCCGCCGCCCGCAGCAGCCGGGCCAGGGCCCGCTCGCCGTGCCGCAGCCACGCGGCGGCCAGCAGCCCGACGCCGACGTGCCCGCCCAGCAGCAGCCAGGGCGTCCACGCCCCGGGGGCGGCCGGCAGGGCGGCGGGATCGCCGACGGGGCCGGCCACGGTGGTCAGCGAGCCGCCCACCGGGGTCCCGCCGCACAGCCCGTCCAGGCCCAGCGCGTGCAGCGGCCCGGAGACCGGCCCGCCCGCGGGGCCGTAGCAGACGCGCTGTCCGGCGGTGAAGACCGTGTCGGCGGCCAGTTCCAGCGGGACCAGCAGCCCGGCGATCGGTCCGAAGCCGCGCTCCCGGCCCGCCAGCGCGAACGCGATCGCGAAGACTCCCGCGAAGGCCCCGGCGGCCAGCAGGGGCGGCAGCGGGACCCGGGACAGGAGCACGTGGGAGCCCGCCGAGAGCAGCACGACGAGCGCGCTGAACAGCGCGGCGCGCAGTGCCCTCGGTCCTGCCCCTGATATGTCCATCGTCGCGAGTCTGCCATGCCTCCCTGTGAATCCAGGGCCCCGGGGCCGCCGCGGCACCGGACCTACGGCATGATCCGGCCGTTGCGGAACAGGTCCACGAAGATCTGGTGGTCGGCCCGCGCCCGGGCCCCGTAGGCGTGCGCGAAGTCCACCAGGAGCGTCGCGAAGCCCTCCTCGTCGGCGGCGATCGCCGCGTCGATGGCCCGCTCGGTGGAGAAGGGGACCAGGGAGTGGCCGCTCTCCGCGGCGTCGGCCGCCGCGTGCATGGTGGCCGTGGCCCGGCCCAGGTCCGCGACGACCGCCGCGATCTCCTCCGGGTCGTCCAGGTCGGACCAGTCCAGGTCCACCGCGTACGGGGAGACCTCCGCGACCAGCTGCCCGGCCCCGTCCAGCTCCGTCCAGCCCAGCCACGGGTCGGCGTGCGCCTGGAGGGCGCGCTGCGAGATCACCGTGCGGTGGCCCTCGTGCTCGAAGTACTCGCGCACCGCCCGGTCGGTGATGTGCCGGGACACGGCCGGGGTCTGCGCCTGCTTGAGGTAGATCACGACGTCGTTCTCCAGGGCGTCGCTGTGGCCCTCCAGCAGGATGTTGTACGAGGGCAGACCGGCCGAGCCGATGCCCACGCCCCGGCGGCCCACGACGTCCTTGACCCGGTAGGAGTCCGGGCGGACCAGGGACTCCTCGGGCAGGGTCTCCAGGTACCCGTCGAAGGCGGCCAGCACCTTGTACCGGGTGGCCGCGTCCAGCTCGATCGCGCCCCCGCCGTCGCTGAAGCGGCGCTCGTGGTCGCGGATCTCCGTCATCGAGTCCAGCAGGGAGAAACGGGTGCGGGCGCGGGCCGAGCGCAGGGCGGAGAGCAGCGCGCCCCCGGCGGTGTCCAGCGTGAAGGAGGGGACCTCCTCGTGCTTGGCCCCGGTCGCCAGGTGGTGGATGCGCTCGCGGTAGGCGTCCGCGTAGATCCGCACCAGCTCGCTGATCTGCGCGTCGCCGAGGGCCTTGGTGTAGCCGATCAGGGCGACGGAGGCGGCGAAGCGCTTCAGGTCCCAGGTGAAGGGGCCGACGTAGGCCTCGTCGAAGTCGTTGACGTTGAAGACGAGCCGGCCGTTGGAGTCCATGTACGTGCCGAAGTTCTCGGCGTGCAGGTCGCCGTGGATCCACACCCGGCCCGTCTGCTCGTCCAGGTACGGGCCGCCGTGCCGGTCGTGCTCCAGGTCGGCGTAGAAGAGGCAGGCGGTGCCCCGGTAGAAGGCGAAGGCCGAGGCCGCCATCTTCCGGAACTTGACCTGGAAGGCGGCGGGGTCGGCCGCGAGCAGCTCTCCG
Organism: Streptomyces sp. M-16; assembly: GCF_052114405.1. Taxonomy (NCBI): domain Bacteria; kingdom Bacillati; phylum Actinomycetota; class Actinomycetes; order Kitasatosporales; family Streptomycetaceae; genus Streptomyces; species Streptomyces sp. M-16. Next base: position 1,881 of record NZ_JBFRER010000072.1, read on the forward strand.
AACGCGGTGTCGAACACGTCGAGTATCTGCTCGGCGCGCTGCTCGTCGGTCGTCTCGGGTACCGCCATGGCGGATCCTCCTGATGGCGCTGGTCGATCACGTACGGGATCGCATTTCGGACAGGTGTCCTTGGGTCTGCAACGGATGAAGGTACCGGTCGGTGCCCCGTTTGTGTCAGCCGGGAGACGTAGGATTCAAAGCTGCCGCCCCTCTCTCCCCCCGGAGGCTCCCACCGTGACCAAGACGCCGTTCACGCACCTGCACGTCCACACCCAGTACTCGCTGCTGGACGGTGCCGCGCGGCTGAAGGACATGTTCAACGCGTGCAACGAGATGGGCATGACGCACATCGCGATGTCCGACCACGGCAACCTCCACGGGGCGTACGACTTCTTCCACACCGCCCAGAAGGCCGGGATCACCCCGATCATCGGCATTGAGGCATATGTCGCACCCGAGTCCCGGCGCAACAAGCGGCGCATCCAGTGGGGCCAGCCCCACCAGAAGCGCGACGACGTGTCCGGTTCCGGTGGCTACACCCACAAGACGATCTGGGCGGCGAACGCCACCGGCCTGCACAACCTCTTCCGGCTGTCCTCCGACGCCTACGCCGAGGGCTGGCTCACCAAGTGGCCCCGCATGGACAAGGAGACCATCAGCAAGTGGTCGGAGGGCCTGATCGCCTCCACCGGCTGCCCCTCCGGCGAGCTCCAGACGCGCCTTCGCCTCGGACAGTTCGACGAGGCCCTGAAGTCGGCCTCCGAGTACCAGGACATCTTCGGCAAGGACCGCTACTTCCTGGAGCTGATGGACCACGGCATCGAGATCGAGCGCCGCGTCCGCGACGGCCTCCTGGAGATCGGCAAGAAGCTCGGCATCCCGCCGCTGGTGACGAACGACTCCCACTACACCTACGCGAGCGAGGCCGGCGCCCACGACGCCCTGCTCTGCATCCAGACCGGCAAGAACCTCTCGGACCCCGACCGCTTCCGCTTCGACGGCACCGGCTACTACCTGAAGTCGACCGACGAGATGTACGCCATCGACTCCTCGGACGCCTGGCAGGAGGGCTGCGCCAACACGAAGCTGGTCGCGGACCAGGTCGACACCGAGGGCATGTTCAAGTTCCGGAACCTGATGCCGAAGTTCGACATCCCGGAAGGCCACACCGAGGTCAGCTGGTTCCGCGAGGAGACCATGCGCGGCATGCACCGCCGCTACCCCGGGGGCATCCCGGACGACCGGATGAAGCAGGCCGAGTACGAGATGGACACGATCATCTCGATGGGCTTCCCCGGCTACTTCCTCGTCGTCGCCGACTTCATCATGTGGGCCAAGAACCAGGGCATCGCGGTCGGCCCCGGCCGAGGCTCCGCGGCCGGCTCGATCGTCGCGTACGCCATGGGCATCACCGACCTCGACCCGATCACCCACGGCCTGATCTTCGAGCGCTTCCTGAACCCCGAGCGCGTCTCCATGCCCGACGTCGACATCGACTTCGACGAGCGTCGGCGCGTCGAGGTGATCAGGTACGTGACCGAGAAGTACGGCCAGGACAAGGTCGCCATGATCGGCACCTACGGCACCATCAAGGCCAAGAACGCGATCAAGGACTCCGCGCGCGTCCTCGGCTACCCGTACGCCATGGGCGACCGCCTCACCAAGGCCATGCCCGCCGACGTCCTCGGCAAGGGCATCCCGCTCTCCGGCATCCTCGACCCGCAGCACCCCCGCTACAGCGAGGCCGGCGAGATCCGCGGGATGTACGAGAACGAGCCGGACGTCAAGAAGGTCATCGACACCGCCCGCGGCGTGGAGGGCCTGGTCCGCCAGATGGGCGTGCACGCCGCCGGCGTGATCATGTCCAGCGAGACGATCACCGACCACGTGCCCGTCTGGGTCCGGCACACGGACCAGGTCACCATCACCCAGTGGGACTACCCGAGCTGCGAATCGCTCGGCCTGCTGAAGATGGACTTCCTCGGCCTGCGCAACCTCACGATCATGGACGACGCCGTCAAGATGGTGAAGGCCAACAAGGGGATCGACATCGACCTCCTGGCCCTCCCGCTCGACGACCCCAAGACCTTCGAACTGCTCGGCCGCGGCGACACCCTCGGCGTCTTCCAGTTCGACGGCGGGCCCATGCGCTCCCTGCTGCGCCTGATGAAGCCCGACAACTTCGAGGACATCTCCGCCGTCTCGGCCCTGTACCGGCCGGGCCCGATGGGCATGAACTCGCACACGAACTACGCCCTGCGCAAGAACAAGCAGCAGGAGATCACCCCGATCCACCCGGACCTGGAGAAGCCCCTCGAAGAGGTGCTCGCGGTCACCTACGGCCTGATCGTCTACCAGGAGCAGGTGCAGAAGGCCGCCCAGATCATCGCCGGGTACTCGCTCGGCGAGGCCGACATCCTGCGCCGCGTGATGGGCAAGAAGAAGCCCGAGGAGCTGGCGAAGAACTTCACGATCTTCCAGGAGGGCGCCCGGAAGAACGGCTACACCGACCAGGCCATCCAGGCCCTGTGGGACGTCCTGGTCCCCTTCGCCGGCTACGCCTTCAACAAGGCCCACTCGGCCGCGTACGGGCTCGTCTCCTACTGGACCGCCTACCTCAAGGCGAACTTCCCGGCCGAGTACATGGCGGGGCTCCTCACCTCGGTCAAGGACGACAAGGACAAGTCCGCGATCTATCTGAACGAGTGCCGGCGCATGGGCATCAAGGTGCTCCCGCCCAACGTCAACGAGTCCGAGCCGAACTTCGCCGCCCAGGGCGACGACGTGATCCTCTTCGGCCTCACCGCCGTGCGCAACGTCGGCCAGAACGTCGTCGAGTCGATCATCAAGACCAGGAAGAGCAAGGGGAAGTACTCCACCTTCCCCGACTTCCTGGACAAGGTCGAGGCCGTCGTCTGCAACAAGCGCACCGTCGAGTCGCTGATCAAGGCCGGCGCCTTCGACGAGATGGGCCACACCCGCAAGGGCCTGGTCGCCCACCACGAGTCGATGATCGACAACGTGGTCGCCGTCAAGCGCAAGGAGGCCGAGGGGCAGTTCGACCTCTTCGGCGGAATGGGTGACGAGGGCGCGAGCGACGAGCCCGGCTTCGGCCTCGACGTGGAGTTCTCCGACGTGGAGTGGGAGAAGTCCTACCTGCTCGCCCAGGAGCGCGAGATGCTCGGCCTCTACGTCTCCGACCACCCGCTCTTCGGCCTGGAGCACGTCCTCTCCGACAAGACCGACGCCGGGATCTCCCAGCTGACCGGCGGCGAGCACTCCGACGGAGCCGTCGTCACCATCGGCGGTATCATCTCCGGCCTCCAGCGCAAGATGACCAAGCAGGGCAACGCCTGGGCCATCGCCACCGTCGAGGACCTCGCCGGATCCATCGAGTGCATGTTCTTCCCCGCGACGTACCAGCTCGTCTCCACCCAGCTGGTCGAGGACACCGTCGTCTTCGTCAAGGGCCGCCTCGACAAGCGCGAGGACGTCCCCCGGCTCGTCGCCATGGAGATGATGGTCCCCGACCTCTCCTCCGCCGGGACCAACGCCCCCGTCGTCCTCACCATCCCGACCGTCAAGGTCACCCCGCCGATGGTGACCCGTCTGGGCGAGATCCTGCGCCACCACAAGGGCAACACCGAGGTGCGGATCAAGCTCCAGGGGCCGCGGACCACCACCGTGCTGCGCCTGGACCGGCACCGGGTCCAGCCCGACCCGGCGCTCTTCGGCGACCTCAAGGTGCTGCTCGGCCCCTCCTGCCTGGCCGGCTAGACCCGAGGGGGCCGCGGCCGTACGCGCGGACCCGCGGTCACGCGCGAGCGAGGGCGCGCCCGGAAATCCGGGCGCGCCCTCGCGCGTACCTGGGCGGCGGCCTCAGTTGTGGCCGAAGCGCTTCTGCTTGCCCTTGTGGGCCATGTCCAGCGGGCTCGGCGACTGGGAGGAGCGCTCGTCCGGCGCGGACTCCCTCGACGCCTTCGACGGATCCTGCGCCGACCGGGGCTGCTGCTTGGCCGGCTGCTTCTGGTTCTTGTTCTTGGCCATGGGATGCCTCCGTGGGGGTGTAGGGGCCGGGGCCGCCTTCACACTCACACACCCGCACAACCCACGCATTTTGGATCATTACTGCGCGTAGTGGAGCCCCGCGTCCGGCCCGCCGGGAGATCCGCCACGCCGATGATCCAGTTCCGGCCGTCAACACCCTTGCGGTCGGGCAGACTCGGGGAAAACCTAACGAGTACCCCCTGGGAACCCCACGGAAGAGGGTGGAACGCGTGGACCGCTGCGTCGTCCTGGTGGACGCCGGATACCTGCTCGGCGCCGCCGCGAGCCTCCTCGCCGGAGAGCCCTCCCGCTCCCGCATCACCGTCGACCACACCGCCCTCATCCAGGGCCTGCGCGAGCGGGCCGAGGCCGACACCGAGCAGCCCCTCCTGCGGATCTACTGGTTCGACGGGGCCCCCGACCGGGTGCCGCAGCCCGAACACCGCCGGCTGCGCGTCATGCCCCGGGTCACCGTCCGCCTCGGCGCCCTGACCCGCAGCGACGGCCGCTGGGCGCAGAAGGGGGTGGACGCCGCCATGCACGCCGAACTCACCGAACTCGCCCGCAACCGGGCCTGCTCCGACGTGGTCCTGGTGACCGGCGACGGCGACCTGCTCCCCGGGCTGATGTCCGCCAAGGAGCACGGGGTCGCCGTCCACCTGTGGGCCGTCCAGGCCGCCGACGGGGACTACAACCAGTCCGAGGACCTCGTCGCCGAAGCCGACGAACGCCGCGTCCTGGACCGGGCCTGGATCACCCGGGCCGTCCGCGCCCGCGACCTGGCCGGGCTCTGCCCGCCACCGCCCGCCCCGCGCCCCGAGATCGCCGCGATCCTCTCCGCGCCCCTGCCCGAGGCGGCCCTCGCCGAAGCCGCCCGCAACGGCAACGGCGCCGCCGCGGACACCGCCGACCGGGAAGCCCCCGGGAACCCCCCGAACGGAGCAGCACCCGTACCGGCGCCCGCGACCGAAGGCGCCAAGCCCGTCCCCACCCCCAAGGACCTCGCCTCGCTGCGCGCCCCCGGCCCGGCCCCGGCCGACCGGCAGGTCCAGAGCGCCCCGGCCCCGGCCGGCAGCGCCCTGCGCTGGTCCTCCGACCGGGGCTGGATCGACCGGGCCGGGCCGCTCGGCGAACCGGCGGAGACCGCCTCGCTGCCCACCCTCGCCCAGCTCACCAGCGCCGAACAGCGCTGGGCGGACCGCGAGGAGGACATCACCACCGTCGGCGGCGACCCGTTCGAGGTCGGCCAGGTGTTCGCCCGGCGCTGGATGGAACGCCTCCCGGAGACCGTCCACCTGCAGAAACTGGCCACCATGTACCCGCGCGTCCCGCACCGGATCGACGGGGAGCTGCTCCGCTACGCCGCCCGGTTCGGACTCCTGGCACACAAGGACGACCAGATCGACGAACACGACCGCTACGCCATCCGCGCCGGGTTCTGGCGCGAGATCGACGTCCGTGCGGCGGCCGAGCACGTCGGCGCCGCCCCGGGCCCGGCGGGTTCCCCGGCGCCCTCCGGCCCGCCGACCCCGGCGGCCGAGTAGGGGCGGAAGCCGCGTAGGCTGCTCCCTCGTGAGTACGGGCACAGCACAGGCAGGGCACCCCACGGCAGCGGCCGCCGGAACGGCTTCCGACGTGGTCTGCGCGGTGCGTGACCTGGTCAAGACGTACCCGGCGGTGCGCGGCCGGCGCGGGGCCCCCGCCCTGCCCGAGACCCGGGCCAACGACGGGATCTCCCTGGAGGTCCGGCGCGGCGAGATCTTCGGCCTGCTCGGCCCCAACGGCGCCGGCAAGTCCACCCTGGTCCGCCAGCTGACCGGGCTGATGCGGCCCGACGAGGGCGCCGTCACCCTGCTCGGCCACGACCTCGTACGCCACCCCGAGCGGGCCGCCCGCCTCCTGGCCTACCTCGGCCAGGAGTCCACCGCCCTCGACGAGCTCACCGTCTCCCTGGCCGCCGAGACCACCGGACGGCTCCGCGGACTCGGTGCGCGCGACGCGCGGACCGCGCGGGACGAGGTGCTGGAGGAACTGGGGCTGACCGCGATCGCCGGGCGCCCCCTGAAGAAGCTCTCCGGCGGCCAGCGCCGCCTCGCCTGCTTCGCGTCGGCCCTGGTCGGCGAGCGGCCCGTACTCGTCCTCGACGAGCCCACCACCGGCATGGACCCCCTCGCCCGGCGCGCCGTGTGGGCCGCCGTGGACCGGCGCCGTGAGCGCCACGGCGCCACCGTCCTGCTGGTCACCCACAACGTCATCGAGGCCGAGACCGTCCTCGACCGGGTCGCCGTCATCGACCAGGGCAAGGTCATCGCCTGCGACACCCCCGCCGGACTCAAGGCCCGTGTCTCCGACGAGGTCCGCCTGGAGCTGGTGTGGCGCACCGCCCCGCCGCTGGAGGTCCCCGAGGTCGCGGAGCTCGCCCCGCGGGCGGCCGAGTCCGGGCGGCGCTGGGTGCTGCGGCTGGCCCAGGACGAGGCCCGCGCCGCCGTCGCCGCGGTGACCGGCGGCCCGGCCTTCGCCGCCCTCGACGATTTCACGTTGGCCACGCCGAGCCTGGAGGACGTCTACCTCGCGCTGGGTGGACGGATGAAGGGTCTGGTCAAGTCGTGACCGACGTCGCTGCCGCGGTCCCCGGGGTGCTCGCGCCCCGCGCCCGCTTCTTCCCCGCGCTCGCCGCCGTCTACCGGGCGCAGCTGTCCCGGGCGCGCGTGGCGCGGATCCCGCTGCTGTTCGTGGCCACCTTCCAGTCCGTCGGGATCATGATCCTGATGCGGGGCGTGGTCGACGGGGGCGGCGGCTCCGAGGCGCGGGCCGTCGTCGCCGGCTCGTCCGTGCTGGTGGTCGCCTTCGTCGCGCTGAACCTGCTGGCGCAGTACTTCGGGCAGCTCCGGGCGAGCGGCGGGCTGGACCACTACGCCACCCTGCCGGTGCCGCCCGCCTCGGTGGTGCTGGGCGCGGCCGCCGCGTACGCGTCCTTCACCCTGCCGGGGACCCTGGTGACGGCCGTCTTCGGCTGCGTGCTGTTCGGGCTGCCGATGGGCGGGCTGTGGATCCTGGCCGCCGTGGTGCCGCTCGCCGGCGCCGCCCTCGCCGGGCTCGGCGCCGCGCTGGGGCTGCTCGCCCCGCGCCAGGAGCTGGCCACGCTGGCCGGGCAGCTGGGCATGTCGGCGGCGCTGCTGCTGGGGGTGCTGCCGCCGGAGCGGATGCCCGGCCCCGTCGTCTGGGCGCGGGACCTGCTGCCGTCCACCTACGGGGTGCAGGCCTTCGCGGAGACCTTCGCCCCGCACCCGCACTGGTCGGCGGTCGCCCTCGACCTCGGGGTGTGCGGGGCCGTCGGACTGCTGTCCCTGACCGTCGCGACCTGGGCCTACCGGCGGGCGGCGGTCCGCTGACGCCGTCGCCGGGCGTACCTGGCACGATGTGGGGGTGACCGAAGCCGTGACGCCGCCGTCGTCTCCCTCCGACCTCCCCGACCTCCCGAAGCCGGAGGCCGCCGTCACCCCGGCGGACATCCGTGACGGGGCCGCCGTCGCCCTCGTGGTGGGCGTGGCCGGGGTACTCCTCGGGCTGCTGTGGGTGTGGCTCGCGCCGCGCGTCCAGTACGTCTCCAACGGCGAGGCCGTCTTCCTGCGCGACACCGAGAGCGAGGCGCGGATCGGGGCCGACGGGACGTTCTTCCTGCTGGCGCTGGGGTTCGGCGTGCTGAGCGCGCTCGGCGTGTTCCTGTGGCGGCGGCGCGGTGGCGTACCCCTGGTGATCGGACTGGCCCTCGGGGCGGGCTTCGCCGCGCTGGTGGGGTGGCGGCTGGGGATGTGGCTCGGACCGGGCTCCGACGTGCCGGCGGCCGCCGCGAAGGCCGGCAAGGGGGTGCCGTTCGACGCGCCGCTGCAGGTGCTGGCGCACGGGGTGCTGCTGGTGTGGCCGATGACGGCCGTCGCCGTCCACCTCGGGCTGACCGCCCTCTGGGGGCCGCGGGACCCGTCGCCGTCCACCGAGTGGTACGGCGCGTACCCGCCGGAACACGTCCACGCGGAGCCGTCCCCTCCGCACCCGTCCCCTTCGGAAACTCCGCGCGCCGGTTCCTGACCTCCTCGCTTCCCGCGGGGAGGCCGGTTCCAAGACGGCCTAGGGGCGGGCGATGGCGGCCAGTGTGGCCGTGGTCAGCGCGGTGAGGGCGGTGGGGGAGAGTTCGACCTCCAGGCCCCGGCGGCCCGCCGAGACGCAGATCGTGGGGTGCGCGGAGGCCGACGCGTCCACCACCGTGCGCAGCCGCTTGCGCTGCCCCAGCGGGGAGATGCCGCCCCTGACGTAGCCCGTGGTGCGCTCCGCCAGCGCGGGGTCGGCCATCGCCGCCCGCTTCCCGCCCACCGCGCCCGCCAGGGCCTTCAGGTCCAGTGACCCCGAGACCGGGACCACCGCCACCGTGAGGACCCCGTCGACGTCCGCGACGAGCGTCTTGAAGACCCGGTCCGGGGAGACGCCCATGGCCTCGGCGGCCTCCTCCCCGTAGGAGGGGTGGGCCGGGTCGTGCTCGTAGGCGTGCGTGGTGAAGTCCACCCCGGCCGCGGTCAGGGCGACGATCGCCGGAGTGCCCGCCGTCTGCTGCTTCTGCTTCTTCGCCATGCCTTCAGTTCGGGCTCGTCGGGGCGCGGGTCAGGTCCACCGCGGGGAGGGACGGGAGGTGGCGGATCACCGCGGTCTCGGCGCGCAGCAGCTTCAGCTCCTCCGCCAGGCGCGTCGCGGTGTCCGGGGCCTGCAGGAGGCGCTGCTTGGCCGGGATGTCCAGCACGGCGGCGGCCGCCACCAGGTAGGAGACCACCGAGGGCTCGTCCGGCAGGTCCGGCGTCGAGGTCAGGGTGCGCTCGCGGGCCCCGGCCAGGCGCTTCTGGTAGCTGCGGAAGGCCCGCAGGACCCCCTCCGAGAGGGCGCCCGCGCCGTCGCCCGCGTCCTCCGCGAGCTCCTCCAGCTCGGCGACCAGGAACGGCCCGGACGCGTCGACCGACAGCAGCCGCACCCGCGTCGTGCCGGTGGCCAGCACCTCGAAGGTGCCGTCCTCCCGCTCCCGGATCGTCGCCGCGTCCGCGATGCAGCCCACCCGGTGGAACGCCTGGATCGGGTCCGCGCCGAAGCCCGCCGCGGGACCCCGCGCGGGCAGCGCCGTCGGGTCGGGCAGGCCGGGCGCGGTGGGGGCCACCTCCCGGCCGTCGCGGATCGCGACGACGGCGAACCGGCGCGGCTCGTCCTCCCCGGTCTTCAGCAGCTCGCGCATCATGGCGCGATACCGCTCCTCGAAGACGTTGAGCGGCAGCACGAGGCCCGGGAACAGAACCTGGTTCAGTGGGAAGAGGGGCAGGCGAACGGTGGTCACGAGGCACAGGGTAGTGGCCGGACGGCCCGGGCCGTCACCCCCGCCGCAGCAGCCGGGACGCGCCCGCGGCGACCGTCGTGGCCAGGATCCAGCCGAGCAGGACGAGGGCCGCCGCGGCCCATTGCCAGCCGCCCTGCACCTTCCACTGACCCTCCTGACCGAGATCGATCACCGGCAGCAGCAGATCGAGCGCGTACAGGGCGGCGTTCCACTGCGGATGCTCGTCCGCCTTGAGCGGTTCCGGCCGGTGGCCGGAGAAGAGCAGGGCGCCGGCCGCCCAGAGCACCGCCATCCACAGGGCCGCCCGCCCCGGCCGGTAGCCGTACACCACCGTCCAGTCCTGGACGTACCCCCAGGCCCTGGCCGCGGGCGGCAGGGTGCTCCGGCGCCGCCGGTGCTTGGCGACCAGCACCTCGCGGGCGTCCGCGTCCTCCCCGCCGTCCCGCAGCACGGCCGCGAGCCGCTCGTAGGGCTCCGGGGAGTACTCGGGGGTGGCCGCCGCCACCCAGTCGAGGCGGCGGGCGAGCGGGAAGTGGCCCCGCGGGGCGAGGTTCTCGTAGACGAAGCCCTCCATGGACAGGCGGCCGGGGCCGGGCCAGCTCGTGGAGCGGTCGACCAGCTTGACCACCTTCGCCCCCGACACCACCACCCTGCCCCGCTCCGGCGCCTCGCCGACGAAGCGGAGCTCCGGGGTCTGGATCCGCCGGAGCGAGACCTCCTGGTCGGGCCGGAGCTCGAAGCGGGCCCCGTAGAAGTCGACGGAGTCCCCGAAACGGCCGTCGTCCAGCCGCATCCCGCCCCCGCACTCGAAGTGCCGCTCCGGCCCTCCGCGCGTGGGGGTCTGGGCCCAGTCGTACGGGCGGGCCGGATCGGGAGCCTCGCGGGGCAGGCCGACGGAGGTCAGGTACAGGGTCCGTTCGACGGTCAGGGTCGGGGCGTTCAGCGCGCGCCGGCCGTACGGGTTGCGCAGCCGGGCCCCGCGCAGGCTCATCGAGGCGCCCACCTTCGCCCCGCGCAGGCTGACCTCCCCGTACGTCTCCACCATGTCGGCCTGGACGTCCTGCGCGACCGCCATCCCGTCGGCGGCGATCGCCCGCCCCCGGTTGTCCCGCTGGAAGACGGCCTGGCTGATCAGCAGGTCGGTGCCGATCTGCGCGTCGGTCAGCCGGATCCCCCGCGCCACCCGGCAGCGCGCCAGGTGCAGGTCCCCCTCGGTGTGCAGCCGGGCCGCCTCGATGCGGGGGACGGCGCAGTTGTCCAGCCGCAGGGTGCCGAAGCGGGTCTCGGAGAGCTGGATCTCGCCGTCGAAGCGGCACGCCCGGATCTCGACGTACGGGGGCACCGTGCCGCCCGAGAGGTCGAGGCGCCCGGTGATCTGCGCGCCGCGCAGCTTCAGGCATCCGACGCGGCCCGGGACGGGCTCGGGTCCGGCCAGCAGGAGCAGGGCGACGACCTCCGCCCGGACCCGGCGCTCGGGACCCCACTCCGCGTCGCCGTGCGGGTCGTCCAGCTCGGCCACCCGGGCACTGAGGTCACAGACGGTGCCCGCCCGGAAGGTCTGCCACATGCGGTGTTCGGCGTCGGTCAGGTCACCCGGTCGCCCGTCCACCTGCGTTTCGGTCATGGCAGCCCCCCGCTGTCACGTGCGTGTACGGGAAACGCTAAGGGGCGGCTGTGACATCCGGGACGTGTATCAGCCAGTGATACGGGCGAACGGTGGCGGGAGCCGGTCTGAGAGAATTGGGAGGTGATCTCTCGTATCGACCTGCGCGGTGACGCCCTCCCCGAGGGTGGCGCCCTGCGCGATCTGCTGCCCCGTGCCGAGTTCGACGTGGAAGCCGCACTGGAGAAAGTGCGGCCCATCTGCGAGGACGTCCATCATCGTGGCACGGCGGCGCTGATCGAGTACGCGCGGAAGTTCGACGGGGTGGAGCTGGAACGGGTCAGGGTGCCCGCCGAGGCGCTGAAGGCCGCCCTCGACGCGCTGGACCCGGCGGTCCGCGCCGCCCTGGAGGAGTCCATCCGGCGCGCCCGGATCGTGCACCGCAACCAGCGCCGCACCGAGCACACCACCCAGGTGGTCCCCGGCGGCACCGTGACCGAGAAGTGGGTGCCGGTCGAGCGCGTGGGCCTGTACGCCCCGGGCGGCCGCTCCGTGTACCCGTCCTCCGTCGTGATGAACGTCGTACCGGCCCAGGAGGCGGGCGTCGAGTCGATCGCGCTCGCGTCCCCGCCGCAGAAGCCCCGTTTCGAAGGAGACCCGGCCGGCGGGCTGCCGCACCCGACGATCCTCGCCGCGTGCGCGCTGCTCGGCGTGGACGAGGTGTACGCGGCCGGCGGCGCCGTCGCCGTCGCGATGTTCGCGTACGGCACGGAGGACTGCCTCCCGGTCAACATGGTCACCGGCCCCGGCAACATCTGGGTGGCCGCCGCCAAGCGCTACTTCACCGGGAAGATCGGCATCGACACCGAGGCCGGCCCCACCGAGATCGCGGTCCTCGCGGACTCCACGGCCGACCCGGTCCACGTCGCCGCCGACCTGATCAGCCAGGCCGAGCACGACCCGCTGGCCGCCGCCGTGCTCGTCACGGACTCCGAGGAGCTCGCGGCCGCCGTCGAGATGGAGCTGGAGCCGCAGGTCGCGGCCACCAAGCACGTCGAGGACCGGATCAGGCCCGCCCTCGCGGGCAAGCAGTCCGCGATCGTCCTGGTCGACAGCCTGGAGGACGGCCTCAAGGTCGTCGACGCGTACGGCGCCGAGCACCTGGAGATCCAGACCTCCGACGCCGCCGCGTGGGCCGCCCGCGTCCGCAACGCCGGCGCGATCTTCGTCGGCCCCTGGGCCCCGGTCTCCCTCGGCGACTACTGCGCCGGCTCGAACCACGTGCTGCCCACCGGCGGCTGCGCCTGCCACTCCTCCGGCCTGTCCGTGCAGTCCTTCCTGCGCGGCATCCACATCGTCGACTACACGCGGGACGCCCTCGCCGAGGTCACCCACCACGTGGTGACCCTCGCCGAGGCCGAGGACCTGCCCGCGCACGGCGCGGCCCTCAAGGCCCGCTTCGGATGGAAGGTGCCCACCCAGTGAGTTTCGGGATCGACGACCTCCCCATCCGGGACGAACTGCGCGGAAAGAGCCCGTACGGCGCCCCCCAGCTCGACGTACCCGTCCAGCTGAACACCAACGAGAACCCGTACGAGCTCCCCGAGGAGCTGGTCCGGCGCATCGCCGAGCGGGTGGCCGACGCCGCCCGCACCCTCAACCGCTACCCCGACCGCGACGCGGTCGAGCTGCGCACGGAACTGGCCGCCTACCTCACCCGTACCGGCAAGCACCCCGTCGCCAAGGAGAACGTCTGGGCCGCCAACGGCTCCAACGAGGTCATCCAGCAGCTGCTCCAGACCTTCGGCGGCCCCGGGCGCACCGCGATCGGCTTCGAGCCCTCGTACTCGATGCACGCGCTGATCGCCCGCGGCACGGGCACGGGCTGGATCTCCGGCCCGCGCCGGGACGACTTCACCATCGACGTGGCCGCCGCCGAGCAGGCCATCGCTTCGAGCGCCCCCGACGTCGTCTTCATCACCTCGCCCAACAACCCCACCGGCACCGCGGTCGAGGCCGAGACGGTCCTCGCCCTGTACGAGGCCGCGCAGGCGGCCAAGCCGTCCCTGGTCGTCGTGGACGAGGCGTACGTGGAGTTCAGCCACCGGGACTCGCTCCTGCCGCTGATCGAGGGCCGCCCCAACCTGGTGGTCTCCCGGACCATGTCCAAGGCCTTCGGCGCCGCCGGCCTGCGCCTGGGCTACCTGGCCGCGCACCCCGCCGTGGTCGACGCCGTCCAGCTGGTGCGCCTGCCGTACCACCTGTCGGCCGTCACCCAGGCGACCGCACTGGCCGCCCTGGAGCACACCGACACCCTGCTCGGCTACGTCGAGCAGCTCAAGGCCGAACGGGACCGCCTCGTCACCGAGCTGCGGGCCATCGGCTACGAGGTCACCGAGTCCGACGCGAACTTCATCCAGTTCGGGAAGTTCGACGACTCGCACACCGCCTGGCAGAAGATCCTCGACCAGGGCGTCCTGGTCCGGGACAACGGCGTACCGGGCTGGCTGCGGGTCTCCGCCGGCACCCCGGCCGAGAACGACGCGTTCCTGGAAGCGGTTCGCGCACTGAAGAAGGAGCAGCAGGCATGAGCCGCATCGGACGGGTCGAACGGACCACGAAGGAGACCTCGGTCCTCGTCGAGATAAACCTCGACGGCACCGGCAAGGTCGACGTCTCGACCGGCGTGGGCTTCTACGACCACATGCTCGACCAGCTCGGCCGCCACGGACTCTTCGACCTCACCGTCAAGACCGACGGCGACCTGCACATCGACAGCCACCACACCATCGAGGACACCGCCCTCGCGCTCGGCGCCGCCTTCAAGCAGGCCCTCGGCGACAAGGTCGGCATCTACCGCTTCGGCAACTGCACCGTGCCGCTCGACGAGTCCCTGGCCCAGGTGACCGTCGACCTGTCCGGCCGCCCGTACCTCGTGCACACCGAGCCCGAGAACATGGCGCCGATGATCGGCGAGTACGACACGACGATGACCCGGCACATCTTCGAGTCCTTCGTGGCGCAGGCCCAGATCGCCCTGCACATCCACGTCCCGTACGGCCGCAACGCCCACCACATCGTGGAGTGCCAGTTCAAGGCCCTGGCCCGGGCCCTGCGCTACGCCGCGGAGTTCGACCCGCGCGCCGCCGGGATCCTGCCCTCCACGAAGGGCGCCCTCTAGCCGTGAACGGCCTCAACACCATCCTGATCGTCCTCGGCCTTTTCCTGGCCGGGGGCGTCTACTCCTTCCAGAAGCAGAAGATGCCCAAGTCGGTGATCATTCTGCTCGCCCTCGGCTCCGTGATGTGCCTCGCGGCGGGAGTCCTGCGAATCCAAGGAATCTGGGAATGAGCGCAGCAAAGAACGTCGTCGTCTTCGACTACGGCTTCGGCAACGTCCGCTCCGCCGAGCGGGCCCTCGCCCGCGTCGGCGCCGACGTCGAGATCACCCGCGACTACGACAAGGCGATGGACGCCGACGGCCTCCTGGTCCCCGGCGTCGGTGCCTTCTCGGCCTGCATGCAGGGCCTCAAGGACGCCCGCGGCGACTGGATCATCGGCCGCCGCCTCTCCGGCGGCCGCCCGGTCATGGGCATCTGCGTCGGCATGCAGATCCTCTTCGAGCGCRGCATCGAGCACGGGGTGGAGACCGAGGGCCTCGACGAGTGGCCCGGCACGGTCGRCCCGCTCAAGGCCCCCGTCGTCCCCCACATGGGCTGGAACACCGTGGACGCGCCCGCCGACAGCCAGGCCTTCGCCGGGCTCGACGCCGACGCCCGCTTCTACTTCGTCCACTCCTACGCGGCGCACGAATGGAGCCTGGAGGTCACCAACCCGGCCATCCGCGCGCCCAAGGTCACCTGGGCCACCCACGGCCGTCCCTTCGTCGCGGCCGTGGAGAACGGAGCCCTGTGGGCCACCCAGTTCCACCCCGAGAAGTCCGGTGACACCGGTGCCCAGCTGCTCACCAACTGGATCGAGACCCTCTGATGAAGACGCTTGAGCTCCTCCCCGCGGTCGACGTCCGCGACGGCCAGGCCGTGCGCCTCGTCCACGGCGTCTCCGGCAGCGAGACCTCCTACGGCTCCCCGCTGGAGGCGGCCCTCGCCTGGCAGCGCTCCGGCGCCGAATGGCTGCACCTCGTCGACCTGGACGCCGCCTTCGGCACCGGTGACAACCGCGCCCTGGTCGCCGAGATCACCCGCGCCATGGACATCAAGGTCGAGCTGTCCGGCGGCATCCGCGACGACGCCACGCTCGCCGCGGCCCTCGCCACCGGCTGCACCCGCGTGAACCTCGGCACCGCCGCCCTGGAGACCCCCGAGTGGGCCGCCAAGGCCATCGCCGAGCACGGCGACAAGATCGCCATCGGACTGGACGTGCGCGGCACCACCCTCAAGGGCCGCGGCTGGACCAGCGAGGGCGGCGACCTCTACGAGACCCTCGCCCGCCTGGACTCCGAGGGCTGTGCCCGCTACGTCGTCACCGACATCGGCAAGGACGGCACCCTCACCGGCCCCAACCTGGAGCTGCTGAAGAACGTCTGCGCCGCCACCGACCGCCCCGTCGTCGCCTCCGGCGGCATCTCCAGCCTGGACGACCTGCGCGCGCTCTCCGCGCTGGTCCCCGAGGGCGTCGAGGGCGCGATCGTCGGCAAGGCCCTGTACGCCAAGGCCTTCACCCTGGAAGAAGCCCTGAAGGTGGTCTCCGCATGAGCTCCGCAGACGTACGCCGCATCTCCTCCGGCGGCCCCTACGAGGACGTCATCGGCTACTCGCGCGCCGTCGCCCTCCCCAACGGCCTCGTCCTCGTCTCCGGCTGCACCGCGGCCGACGCGGGCGGCCCGTACGACCAGGCCGTCAAGGCCTTCGAGGTCGCCTTCAAGGCGCTCGCCGAGGCCGGGCTCGGCCCCGAGGACGTCGTCCGCACCCGGATGTACCTCACGCACGCCCGGGACGTGGACGAGGTGGGCCGCGCCCACAAGGCCTTCTTCGACACCGTCCGCCCCGCCGCCTCGATGATCATCGTGTCCGGTTTCGTCGACCCGTCGATGGTCGTCGAGGTGGAGGTCGAGGCGTACAAGGCGGTGGCCGGATGAGCCTCGCCGTACGCGTGATCCCCTGCCTGGACGTGGACAACGGCCGGGTCGTCAAGGGCGTCAACTTCCAGAACCTGCGCGACGCCGGAGACCCGGTGGAGATGGCCAAGCTGTACGACGCCGAGGGCGCCGACGAGCTGACCTTCCTGGACATCACCGCCTCCTCCGGCAACCGCGAGACCACCTACGACGTGGTCCGCCGTACCGCCGAGCAGGTCTTCATCCCCCTCACGGTGGGAGGCGGCGTCCGCACGGCGGACGACGTCGACAAGCTGCTGCGGGCCGGCGCGGACAAGGTGGGCGTGAACACGGCCGCCATCGCCCGCCCGGAGCTGATCCAGGAGATCGCGGAACGCTTCGGCCGGCAGGTCCTGGTGCTGTCCGTCGACGCCCGCCGCACGGCCTCCGGCTCCTTCGAGGTCACCACCCACGGCGGCCGCCGGGGCACCGGCATCGACGCCGTCGAGTGGGCCCACCGGGCCGCCGAACTCGGCGCCGGGGAGATCCTCCTCAACTCGATGGACGCCGACGGCACGAAGGACGGCTACGACACCGAGATGATCGCGGCGGTCCGCGAGCACGTCACGGTCCCGGTGATCGCCTCCGGCGGCGCCGGCAGGCTGGAGCACTTCCCGCCGGCCATCGCGGCGGGTGCCGATGCGGTGCTCGCGGCCTCGGTGTTCCACTTCGGCGACCTGCGGATCGCCGAGGTCAAGTCCGCCCTCCGCGAAGCGGGCCACCCGGTCCGCTGATCCCGCCCCGTGCCCCGCCGCCCGATCGCCGGCGGGGCCGGGTCCGGCGGCGTCAGATGCCCAGTTGCGCCCGCGTCAGGCGCGACACCGCTTCCTTCTCGCCCTCCAGTTCCACCGCCGCCGCGTTCTGCCGCCCGAAGCAGAACAGCGTCAGTTCGCCCGGTTCCCCGGTGACCGTCACCACCGGCACCCCCTTGTGCGCCACCGCCGTCCGCCCGTCCGGGCGTCGCAGGACCAGCCCGACCGGGGAGCGCCGGCCGGTGAGGCGGGCCAGTTTCTCCAGGCGGGACCAGAGCGCGTCCGAGAACACCGGGTCCAGCGTCCGGGGCGACCAGTCCGGCTGCGCGCGCCGCACGTCCTCGGCGTGGACGTAGAACTCCACCGCGTTGGCGGCCTCGTCGATCTGCTTCAGCGAGTACACCGACATCCGCGGCGGCCCCGTCCGGATCAGCTGGATGAGCTCCTCGTACGGCTTGGCCGCGTACTCCGCCATCGCCCGGTCCAGGCGGGCCTTGAGCGCGTTCAGCAGCAGACCGCCCGCCGCGTCCGGGCGCCGCTCCCGGACCACCACGTGCGCCGCGAGCTCCCGCGCCCGCCAGCCTTCGCACAGCGTCGGCGCCTCAGGCCCGGCCGCTTCCAACAGGTCCGCCAGCAGCAGGCGTTCACGCTTCGCATGGGTAGACATGCGCGACAGCCTACGGCCGGATACCGCCCCGCGCGTGCCCATCAGGCGGACAGTGATCCGTTCCGGCCCCCATCACGCGGCACAATGGCCCGCATGAGTACGTCCTCACTCGATCCCGCCATCGCCGCCCGCCTCAAGCGCTCCGCGGACGGTCTGGTACCGGCCATCGCCCAGCAGTACGACACCGGCGAGGTGCTCATGCTCGGCTGGATGGACGACGAGGCCCTGCACCGGACCCTGACCACCGGCCGCTGCACGTACTGGTCCCGCAGCCGCCGGGAGTACTGGGTCAAGGGGGACACTTCCGGCCACGTCCAGCACGTGAAGTCGGTGGCCCTCGACTGCGACGCGGACACCGTGCTCGTCAAGGTCGACCAGGTCGGCGCCGCCTGCCACACCGGCGCCCGCACGTGTTTCGACGCCGATGTCCTTCCGCTGGCCGCCGAATAGCTAGGTAGGTTCCCACGCCATGGATCTTGAGACGTTTCGCAAGCTCGCGGCCGACCGCCGCGTCATCCCCGTGAGCCGCCGACTCCTGGCCGACGGGGACACCCCCGTCGGGCTCTACCGGAAGCTGGCAGCCGAACGCCCGGGCACCTTCCTCCTCGAATCCGCCGAGAACGGCCGCTCCTGGTCCCGCTACTCCTTCGTCGGCGTCCGCAGCGCCTCCACCCTGACCGTCAAGGACGGCCAGGCGCACTGGATCGGCACCCCGCCCGTCGGCGTCCCCACGGACGGCGACCCGCTGCAGGCGCTGCGCGCCACCGTCGAGGCCCTGCACACCCCCCGCGACCTCGCGGGCGGGATGCCCCCCTTCACCGGCGGCATGGTCGGCTACCTCGGCTACGACATCGTCCGCCGGCTGGAGCGCATCGGTGAGCACACCTCCGACGACCTGCGGCTCCCCGAGCTCACCATGCTGCTCACCTCCGACCTGGCGGTCCTCGACCACTGGGACGGCACGGTCCTGCTGATCGCCAACGCGATCAACCACAACGCGCTCGACACCGGCGCCGACGAGGCCTACGCGGACGCCGTCGCCCGCCTCGACGCGATGGAGGCGGACCTCGCCCGGCCCGCGCCCTACGTACCGGCCCCCCTCCCGGATTCCGAGCTGCCCGCCTTCGAGGCGCTCTGGGGCGGAGAGCAGTTCCAGGCCGCCGTCGAGGACGTCAAGGAACGCATCCGGGCCGGCGAGGCCTTCCAGGTGGTGCCCTCGCAGCGGTTCGAGACCCCCTGCAGCGCCTCCGCGCTGGACGTGTACCGGGTCCTGCGGGCCACGAACCCGTCCCCGTACATGTACCTCTTCCGCTTCGAGAACGGCTTCGACGTCGTCGGGTCCAGCCCCGAGGCGCTGGTCAAGGTCGAGGACGGGCGGGCCATGGTCCACCCCATCGCCGGCACCCGCCACCGCGGCGCGACCCCGCAGCGGGACAACGAGCTCGCCGAGGAGCTGCTGGCCGACCCCAAGGAGCGGGCCGAGCACCTGATGCTCGTCGACCTCGGCCGCAACGACCTGGGCCGGGTCTGCGAGCCGGGCTCGGTCGAGGTCGTGGACTTCATGAGCATCGAGCGCTACTCGCACGTCATGCACATCGTCTCCACCGTCACCGGGCGGGTCGCGGAGGGCAAGACCGCCTTCGACGTGCTCACCGCCTGCTTCCCGGCCGGCACCCTCTCGGGCGCCCCCAAGCCGCGCGCCATGCAGATCATCGAGGAGCTGGAGCCCTCCCGCCGGGGCCTCTACGGCGGGTGCGTCGGCTACCTCGACTTCGCGGGCGACTCCGACACGGCGATCGCCATCCGCACCGCCCTGCTGCGCGACGGGACGGCGTACGTGCAGGCCGGAGCGGGTGTGGTCGCGGATTCGGTGCCGGAGCTGGAGGACCTGGAGTGCCGCAACAAGGCGGCCGCCGTGCTCCGCGCCGTGGGAGCGGCGAACCGCCTCCACCACGGCTGAGGGCGTAGGGGATAGTGGGGTACGTGAGTGCCGTACCCCCACCCCCCGCCGCCCCCGCCGACGCCGAGGCCCCCGAGGCCGGGAGYGCCCGCCRCAGCGTGGCCGTCGCCCTGCTGCTCGGCGCGCTCGGCGCCACCGTCGTCCTGCTCGCCTCCGGCCGCGTCTGGGCCCGGGGCAGCGCCGCCGTGGGAGGCGGCTCGCTCCCGCTGACGGCGGACGGGCGGGCCGTCACGGGCCTGCCCGCGGCCCTGGCCATCGTCGGCCTCGCGGCCCTGGTGGCGGTGTTCGCCGTACGGGGCCGCGGGCGGCTGCTGGTGTCCGTCCTGCTCGCGCTGAGCGGCCTCGGCGGGGCGCTGTCCGCGGTGGCCGCCGCCGACGACCACCGGGCGCTCGACGAGCGGGCCGTCACCGCCAYGGCCGACACCGCCGCCCGGGCGGTCGGGCTGACCCATACGGCCTGGCCGTACATCACGGCCGCCGGCGCGGTCCTGATCCTGCTCGCCGGGCTCCTCGCGGTCCGCTTCGGCCGCGGCTGGCCCGCCATGGGCGGCCGCTACGAGCGCGACGGCAGCCCGCGCCACAGGACGCCCGCGGCGGTGGACCCGGACCGGCCGGAGGACCTGTGGAAGGCTCTGGACCGGGGCGAGGACCCCACCCACTAAGACCCACCCAGTGGAGAATCCGCACGCCCCGTGCGGGACAATGACAGTGAGCGTGCGTACCGCACGTGCGACAGAGCAACGAGGAGCAACTCATGGCGGGCACGAGCCACGGACACACCCCGGCCGCCTGGACCGGTGTCATCATCGCCTTCATCGGTTTCTGCGTCTCCGGCGCCTTCATGGTGCTGGCGAACCCCCTCGGGTTCTGGGCGGGTCTCGTCGTCGTCGCGCTCGGCGGAGTCGTCGGTCTCGCGATGCGGGCCGCGGGCATGGGTGCGCCGAAGGCCGCCCACCGCGACCTCGCCGAGGTCATCGCCGCCAACCGCGTTCCCGCCAAGGTCTGAGCGCGGTTCCCGCGGTTCGAAAGGCGCGGCCCGGTCGGGCTGCGCCTTTTGTCATGACCGGAGAGAATCAGCGGGTGGACGCCTCTCGCACCCCCGCCGCCCCCGCTCCCGCCGCCCCGCCCGGCGGGCCCGGGCCCTGGCGGCCCGTACCGTCCGAGCCGGCTCCCGCGGCGGTGTCGCGGGTCCGGCGGGCCGCCGCGCCGGTGCTCACCCTGGCCGGGGCCGTGGCCGCGTTCGCGTACGTGGGCACCGTGGACCCGAACGAGCCCGGTCACTACCCGGTGTGCCCGCTGCTGCGGCTGACCGGGATCCTGTGTCCGGGCTGCGGCGGGCTCCGCAGCGCGCACGCCTTCGCCCACGGGGACCTGGCCGCGGCGCTCGGCGCCAATGCCGTGGCCGTCGCGGGCTACTTCGTCTTCGCCGGTTTCCTGGCCCTGTGGCTGGTGCGGGCCTTCGGCGGCCGTCCGGCGCCGCGGGTCGCGCTGCGGCCGGCGTACTGGTGGGGGATCGGGACGCTGGTGCTGCTGTTCTCGGTCGTCCGAAATCTCCCGTTTGGTTCCGCTCTCGCCCCGTGAAGCACGGCAGCCCTTGCGGGGAGCCATGGGAATGCCATATTCCGACTGTCCAGTCAATGGGAAACCGCGAAGTCAGTGCAGAGCGCGTAGAGAGCTGCGGATACCATTTGAGTGCTGACCTTGCAGTGGAACGTGTCTGCAAGGCGGCCGACCGTCATCAACCCGGAAGGGGGCCGCTCGCGTGAGTGTGCTCGACGAGATCATCGAAGGGGTCCGCGAAGACCTTGCCGAACGGCAGGCCCGCGTGAGCCTCGACGAGCTCAAGGAGCGTGCCGCCAAGGCGCCCCAGGCCAAGGACGGTGTCGCCGCCCTGCGTGGCGACAGCGTCAAGGTGATCTGCGAGGTCAAGCGCTCCAGCCCCTCCAAGGGCGCGCTGGCCGCGATCGCCGATCCGGCCGGGCTCGCCGCCGACTACGAGGCTGGCGGTGCGGCGGTCATCTCCGTCCTCACCGAACAGCGTCGCTTCGGAGGCTCGCTGGCCGACCTGGAGGCCGTCCGCGCCCGCGTCGACATCCCGATCCTGCGCAAGGACTTCATCGTCACGGCGTACCAGCTGTGGGAGGCCCGCGCCTACGGCGCCGACCTCGTGCTGCTGATCGTCGCGGCCCTGGAGCAGGAGGCCCTCGTCTCCCTCATCGAGCGGGCCGAGTCCATCGGCCTCACCCCGCTCGTGGAGGTCCACGACGAGGAGGAGATCGAGCGTGCCGTCGCCGCGGGCGCCAAGATCATCGGCGTCAACGCACGCAACCTCAAGGACCTCAAGGTCGACCGCTCCACCTTCGAGCGGATCGTCGGAGAGATCCCGCCCCACATCGTGAAGGTCGCCGAGTCCGGCATCCGCGGACCGCACGACCTGATCGCGTACGCCAACGAGGGCGCCGACGCCGTCCTCGTCGGAGAGTCCCTGGTCACCGGACGCGACCCGAAGGCGGCCGTCGCCGACCTCGTCGCCGCCGGAGCCCACCCCGCCCTGCGCCACGGCCGGAGCTGACCTTCCCATGCCTCCTTCCCGCCCCTCCGTCCGCACCCGACCGGGCCACGGCCCGGCCGGCGTGCCGACGGCGCACGCGCCCCTGGCGCGCGGCTGCCGCCCCCGCGGCTRCCGCGCCCCGGCCCGGCGCGTGCACGGCCGGCGGGTGCGGTACGTGATCGGCTCCGAGCCCGGTCAGGTCAACGGAATGCGATGGCGCGGCGGAGCCGCGCTGTAGACGACGGCCGCCCCGGCCCGGTACGCGAAGACGTGCCGGACGGGAGGTCGCGCACTGCCCCGTGCCCGAGCCCCAGGCTCCGGCGCGGGCCGGGCGTCCGCACGGCGGCGCACCTCCAGCGGGGTGCGCGGGCCGCGGACCTACGGCGCAATACGGTGCAACCAGCCCCCGTCGCGCATTTTCGTACACGTAGGAGTAGTGGCCATGTCCACCAGCTCGTTCTTCATCCCGGACCCGGAGGGTCACGTCCCGAACGCCGAGGGCTACTTCGGTGACTTCGGCGGCAAGTTCATCCCGGAGGCGCTGGTCGCCGCCGTGGACGAGGTCGCCGTCGAGTACGAGAAGGCCAAGGGCGACCCGGCCTTCGCCGCCGAGCTCAACGAGCTCATGGTCAACTACACGGGCCGGCCCAGCGCCCTCACCGAGGTGCCCCGCTTCGCCGAGCACGCGGGCGGCGCCCGGATCTTCCTCAAGCGCGAGGACCTCAACCACACCGGCTCGCACAAGATCAACAACGTGCTGGGCCAGGCGCTGCTCACCAAGCGCATGGGCAAGACCCGCGTCATCGCCGAGACCGGCGCCGGCCAGCACGGCGTGGCCACCGCCACCGCCTGCGCCCTCTTCGGCCTCGACTGCACCATCTACATGGGCGAGATCGACACCCAGCGCCAGGCCCTGAACGTGGCCCGCATGCGCATGCTCGGCGCCGAGGTCATCGCCGTGAAGTCGGGCTCGCGCACCCTCAAGGACGCCATCAACGAGGCGTTCCGCGACTGGGTCGCCAACGTCGAGGAGACCCACTACCTCTTCGGCACCGTCGCCGGACCGCACCCCTTCCCGGCCATGGTCCGCGACTTCCACCGCGTCATCGGCGTCGAGGCCCGCCGCCAGATCCTGGAGCGCGCGGGCCGCCTGCCCGACGCCGTCGCGGCCTGCGTCGGCGGCGGCTCCAACGCCATCGGCCTCTTCCACGCCTTCATCCCGGACGCCGACGTCCGCCTGGTCGGCTTCGAGCCCGCCGGACACGGCGTGGAGAGCGGCGAGCACGCGGCGACCCTGACCGCGGGCGAGCCCGGCATCCTGCACGGCTCCCGCTCCTACGTCCTCCAGGACGAGGAGGGCCAGATCACCGAGCCCTACTCGATCTCCGCCGGTCTGGACTACCCGGGCATCGGCCCCGAGCACTCCTACCTCAAGGACACCGGCCGCGGCGAGTACCGCGCGGTCACCGACGACGCCGCCATGCAGGCCCTGCGCCTGCTCTCCCGCACCGAGGGCATCATCCCGGCCATCGAGTCGGCGCACGCCCTCGCCGGAGCCCTCGACCTGGGCAAGGAGCTGGGCAAGGACGGCCTGATCGTGGTCAACCTGTCCGGCCGCGGCGACAAGGACATGGACACGGCCGCACGCTACTTCGGCCTGTACGACGGCACGTCCGAGAACGGGACCGAGGGGGAGAGCAAGTGAGCAACCAGGGCAACATCGAACTGCTGAGCGCCACCCTCGCGAAGGCGAAGTCCGAGGACCGCGCGGCCCTCGTCGCCTACCTCCCGGCCGGGTTCCCGACCGTCGACGGCGCCATCGAGGCCGCCAAGGCGATCATCGCGGGCGGCGCGGACGTCGTGGAGATCGGCCTGCCGCACAGCGACCCCGTCCTGGACGGCGCGGTCATCCAGACGGCCGACGACATCGCCCTGMGCGGCGGCGTCAAGATCGCCGACGTACTGCGGACCGTGCGCGAGACCTTCGAGGCCACCGGGGTCCCGATCCTCGTCATGACCTACTGGAACCCCATCGACCGCTACGGCATCGAGAGGTTCACCGCCGAGCTGGCGGCGGCGGGCGGCGCGGGCTGCATCCTGCCCGACCTGCCGGTCCAGGAGTCCGCGCTGTGGCGCGAGCACGCGGCGGAGCACGGTCTGGCGACCGTGTTCGTCGTGGCCCCCAGCAGCCGTGACGCGCGCCTGGCGACCATCACGGCCGCCGGTTCCGGCTTCGTCTACGCCGCCTCGCTCATGGGCGTCACCGGCACCCGCGAGTCCGTCGGCAACGAGGCCCAGGAGCTGGTGCGCCGCACCCGCACCACCACCGAGCTGCCGGTCTGCGTGGGTCTGGGCGTCTCCAACGCCGTCCAGGCCAAGCAGGTGGCGGGCTTCGCCGACGGCGTGATCGTCGGCTCGGCCTTCGTGAAGCTGCTGCTGGACGCGCCGGACGAGCAGGCCGGGCTGGCCGCCGTACGGGCCCTGGCGGGCGAGCTTGCGGAAGGCGTACGCAGGTCCTGACGCCGTGCGGGCCCCGACGGGGGTTCTGTAGCCCGATCGGGTGGAAACGGGAGCGGGGAGGCACGCGAGTGCCTCCCCGCTTCGTTTGGCCGAACGTGAGCGAGAAGAACGACGGTGCGAACCGCGATGCGACGACGAAACGATCGGCCCGGGAGCGACTCCAGCAGGAGCGCGAGCGGCAGAAGACCCGGGACAAGCGCAGGCGGACCCTCATCGTCTCGGCGGCGGTGGTCGGCGTACTCGGCCTGGCGGCCGTGGTCGGCCTGATCGCCGCCAACGCCGGGTCCGGGGACAAGTCCGCCAAGGCCGGTCCGGTGGCCGCGCCGTCGGGAGCCACCGGCAAGGACGCGCTCGCCATCCAGACCGGTCCGCCCGGGGCCAAGTCCCAGGTGACCGTCTGGGAGGACTTCCGCTGCCCCGCCTGCAAGGCCTTCGAGACCAACTACCGGGACACCATCCACGACCTTGAGTCCAGGGGGCTGCTCAAGGTCGAGTACCACCTCGTCACCCTGATCGACGGGAACATGGGCGGCAGCGGCTCGCTCAAGGGCGCCAACGCCGCCGCCTGTGCCCAGGACGCCGGAAAGTTCGCCGCCTACCACGACCTCCTCTTCCAGAACCAGCCGGAGGAGACCGACGACGCCTACGGCAAGAACGCCAGGCTGCTGGAGCTGGCCGGGAAGGTGGACGGGCTGGACACCGCCGCGTTCCGCTCCTGCGTGGAGGACGGCACGCACAACAGCTGGGTCGGCAAGTCGCACGGGGCCTTCGCGGCCGGCAAGTTCCGGGGCACCCCCACCGTCCTGCTCGACGGCAAGGACATCTTCGCCGACCAGGCCGATCCGCTCACCCCGCAGAAGCTGAAGGCGAAGGTCGAGGCCGCCGCCGGGGTGCCGAAGGGCAAGCCCTCCGGCTCGGCGTCGCCGTCGGCCGCCGCGTCCCCGTCGGCCTCGGCCTCGGGCAGGGCGTCCGGGTCGGGCGGCTCGAAGTCCCTGTCCAAGGGGGCAGCCCAGGAGTGACCGGCCGGCCTTCGCCGTGTGTGGTTTTGGTTTCAGCTTGCCGGGCGGGTTGCGGTCGGTACCGCCCGGCAGGGTAGCGTCATGTCTGCCATGACCCTTGCCTATATCCCCAGTCCGTCGACCGGCGTGATCCATCTCGGACCGATCCCGCTCCGCGGCTACGCGTTCTGCATCATCATCGGCGTCTTCGTCGCCGTCTGGCTCGGCAACAAGCGGTGGATCGCGCGCGGCGGAAAGCCGGGCACGGTCGCGGACATCGCCGTGTGGGCGGTGCCGTTCGGCCTTGTCGGCGGCCGCCTCTACCACGTGATCACCGACTACCAGCTCTACTTCGGCGAAGGCCGCGACTGGGTCGACGCCTTCAAGATCTGGGAAGGCGGCCTGGGCATCTGGGGCGCGATCGCGCTCGGCGCGGTCGGAGCCTGGATCGGCTGCCGGCTGCGCGGCATTCCGCTGCCCGCCTGGGCCGACGCCCTGGCCCCCGGCATCGCCATCGCCCAGGCCTTCGGCCGCTGGGGCAACTGGTTCAACCAGGAGCTCTACGGGCGCGCCACCGACCTGCCGTGGGCGCTGAAGATCAGCGATGGACCCAACCGGGTCGCCGGCACCTACCACCCGACCTTCCTCTACGAATCGCTGTGGTGCCTCGGCGTCGCCGTGCTGGTGATCTGGGCCGACCGCCGCTTCAGGCTCGGGCACGGCCGGGCCTTCGCCCTGTACGTGGCCGCGTACTGCCTGGGCCGCGGCTGGATCGAGTACATGCGGGTCGACGAGGCGCACCACATCTTCGGAGTGCGGCTGAACGTCTGGACCGCGATCGTGGTCTTCATCCTCGCGGTGGTCTACTTCGTCCTCTCGGCGAAGCTGCGGCCGGGCCGCGAGGAGGTCGTGGAACCGGAGACCGGTGCGGGTGCCTCCGGTGGTCCCGGTGAGGCGGCGGCGGGCGACGCCGAGGCCGGCGACGCCAAGACCGGCGACGCCAAGGCGGGCGACGCCAAGACCGGCGGCGACGCCGACGCGAAGGCCGTCCCCGCCGACGCCGTCCCGGCCGGGAGGGCGAAGGAGCCCGAGGGGGCCGTCAAGGCCGATCTGCGCAAGCCCGGCACCGGCACCGGTACCGGGGCCAAGGCCGAGGCCGAGGCCGACAAGAGCTGAACGGATCCCACCGGAGGGGGCGTCGCGCGGGCCGCGGCGCCCCCTCCGGCGTACCCGGGGTCAGCGCGTGTCCGCCCGGCGGGAGAGGGTCAGGGTGCGGTGGGCCGCGGCCACCACGGCGGGGTCCACGAAGCGGCCGTCGGGCAGGGCCAGGGCCCCCGGGGTGGCCCGGGCGGCGGTGACGATCTCCTCGGCGGCGGTGACCTCCTCGGGCCGGGGCAGGTAGGCCCCCTCGATCACCGGGAGCTGGCGGGGGTGGATCGCCGCCCGGCCGAGGAACCCGAGCGCCCGGCCGCGCGCGCAGGAGGCGGCCAGTGCCTCCAGGTCCCGGATGTCCG
The DNA here is from genome assembly GCF_052114405.1 of Streptomyces sp. M-16. NCBI lineage: Bacteria > Bacillati > Actinomycetota > Actinomycetes > Kitasatosporales > Streptomycetaceae > Streptomyces > Streptomyces sp. M-16. The sequence continues at coordinate 28,976 of NZ_JBFRER010000072.1, forward strand.
GGAACACCGACTGGGCCGGCGGGGCCAGCCCGGCCGCGCGGGCGGCGACCACCACCCGGGAGCGCGGCCAGTCCAGCCCGGCCTCCGCGGTGACGCCCAGGTCGGCCCGGAGATCGGCCTCGCCGAGGGTCAGCCCGTGCAGGGACGGGTGGGCGCGGGCGATCTCGTAGGCCCGCTCCACGGCCAGCGCGGACTCCAGCAGCGCGTACAGGGCCACCCCGCCCGCCCGGTCGGCGACCCGGCCGATCTGCTCGGGGGCGTCGATCTTCGGCAGCCGCAGTCCCGCGAGCCCGCGCAGCCGGACCAGCGCGGTGAGGTCGGCGCCCGCCCAGGGGGAGCCGAGCGCGTTGACGCGGACGTGGACGGGGACCGGGGGCCGCTCGGCGAGCAGCTCGGCGGTGGCCGCCCGGGCGTACTCCTTGCGGGAGGCCGATACCGAGTCCTCCAGGTCGACGATGACGGCGTCCGCCCCGCACCGCAGGGCCTTGGCCACCACCGCGGGGCGGTCCCCGGGGGCGTAGAGCCAGGTCAGGATCACAGTGCACGCTCCGTTCGGAGGGCGGCGATCTCGGCCCGGGTCAGGCCGAGCTCGGTCAGGACGGCATCGGTGTCGGCGCCGTGCGGGCGGCCCGCCCAGCGGATCCCGCCGGGGGTCGCCGACAGCCGGAAGAGGACGTTCTGCATGCGGACCGGGCCCAGCTCGGGGTCCTCGACCTCGGTGACCGTGTCCAGTGCGGCGAACTGCGGGTCGGCCATCACGTCCCGGACGTCGTAGACCGGGGCCACCGCCGCCTCGGCCTCCTCGAAGGCGGCGACCACCTCGTCGGCCTTGTGGCGGCCGATCCAGCCGCCGACCGCCTCGTCGAGGGCGTGCGCGTGGGCGGCCCGGCCGGAGCCGGTCGCGAACCAGGGCTCCGCGATCAGCTCCGGCCGGCCGACCAGGCGCAGCACCCGTTCGGCGACGGACTGCGCCGAGGTGGACACCGCCAGCCAGCGGCCGTCCGCGCTGCGGTAGGTGTTGCGGGGCGCGTTGTTGGTGGAACGGTTGCCGGTGCGCGGCTGGACGTAGCCGAGCTGGTCGTACCAGAGCGGGTGGGGGCCCAGCACGGTGAGGATCGGCTCGATGATCGCCAGGTCCACGACCTGCCCGCGGCCGGTGCGGTCCCGTCCGGCGAGCGCCGTCATCACGGCGTAGGCGGTGGTGAGCGCGGCGATCGAGTCGGCGAGGCCGAAGGGCGGCAGGGTGGGCGGGCCGTCCGGTTCGCCGGTGATCGCGGCGAAGCCGCTCATGGCTTCGGCGAGGGTGCCGAAGCCGGGTCGGTGGGCGTACGGGCCCCGCTGGCCGAACGCCGTGACGCGGGCCAGCACCAGGCGCGGGTTGGCGGCCGACAGCTCCGGCCAGCCCAGACCCCACTTCTCCAGGGTGCCGGGGCGGAAGTTCTCGACGACCACGTCGGCGGTGGCGGCCAGCCGCAGCAGGGTGTCCCGGCCGCCGGGGGTGGACAGGTCGAGGGTGATCGTCCGCTTGTTCCGCCCGAGCAGCTTCCACCACAGCCCGACGCCGTCCTTGGCGGGGCCGTGGCCGCGGGAGGGGTCGGGGCGGTCGGGGTGCTCGACCTTGACCACCTCGGCTCCGAAGTCCCCGAGCAGGGTGGCGGCGAGCGGCCCGGCGAAGAGGGTGGCGAGGTCGAGCACCCGGAGCCCTTCCAGCGGCCCGGGGGAGCGGGGTCCGGTCCCGGGGTCCCTCACAGGTCACCCCCGCCCCCGGGCCCGGGGCGGGCGGTGGTGTCCGGGCCGGCCCCGAAGCCGGGTCCGGCACCGCCGCCCGGGCCGGCCCCGGGCCCGGTCCCGGCCTCGCTTCCTGGACCGGGGGCCGCGTTGCGGGCCCGGGCCGGGTCGTGGTCCGGGGGTGGGGCCGTCGGCTGGTCGACCTCGGCGCGGGTCGGCATCGAGTCCTGGGCGCCGTGGCGCTGCACCGACAGGGCGGCCGCCCGGGAGGCCCAGTCCAGTGCCCGGGGCATCGGACGGCCCTCCCCGAGGGCCACGGCGAGGGCCCCCACGAAGGTGTCCCCGGCGGCGGTGGTGTCCACCGCCCGCACCCGGGGCGCCGGTACGGTCACCGGCTCCCGCCCGCGTGCCGCGTACAGGGCGCCGGCCGCGCCCAGGGTCACCACCACCTCCGGCACGTCGCGCAGCAGGGCCTCCGCCGCCCCGAGGGGATCGGTGAAGCCGGTGAGGGCCGCCGCCTCGTGCTCGTTCGGCACCAGGAGGTCGATCAGCTCCAGCAGTTCCCGCGGCAGCGGACGCGCGGGGGCCGGGGTGAGGACCGTACGGACCCCCTGCTCGCGGGCGGCCGCGGCGCCCGCGAGGACGGCCTCCAAGGGGAGTTCGAGCTGGAGCAGCAGGCAGTCGGCGGCTCCGATGCGGGAGGCGTCGCCCGCCTCCAGACCGGTGACGGTGCCGTTCGCGCCGGGGATGACGACGATGCTGTTGGCGCCCTCGTCGTCGACCGTGATGTGCGCCGTGCCGCTGGCCACCTCGACGGTGCGCAGCGCGGCCGTCTCGACCCCGGCGGCGGTGAGCGCGGAGCGCAGCCGTACGCCGAAGTCGTCCGTCCCGACGGCGCCGATCATCACCACCTCCCCGCCGAGGCGGGCGGCGGCCACCGCCTGGTTGGCGCCCTTGCCGCCGGGGACGGTGCGGAACTCCCGTCCGGTGACGGTCTCCCCGAGACGGGGTGCCTTGGGCACGTAGGCGACGAGGTCCATGTTCGTACTGCCGAGCACGGCGATGGCCGTCATGATCGGGCTGCCTCCTGGGCGGTGAGGTGGGCGAGGGTGTCGAAGCCGATGCCGTCGAAACCGGCGATGGTGGTGGCGAGTCRGTTCTTCAGGGGCGCCGTCCAGCGCTCCGGGATGCGGTCGGGGGACCCCGTCAGGATCCCCGCGACCGAGCCGGCCGTGGCGCCGTTGGAGTCGGTGTCCCAGCCGCCGGACACGGCCCGGCACACGGAGTGGGTGAAGTCCCCGTCGGCGTGGGTGAGGGCGGCGGCGATCAGGGCGGTGTTGGGGAGGGCGTGCACCCAGTGGTAGTGGCCGTAGCAGGCGTGCAGCCGGTCCACGACCCGGTCGAAGTCCGCCTCGTCGCGTGCGGTACGGATCCCGAAGCGGACGGCGTCGGCGAGGCGCGAGCGGGGCGGTACGACGGCCAGCCCGGCCCGGAGCGCGGTGTGCACGTCGCCCCGGCCGCCGGCGGCCTCGGCGATCGTCGCGGCGGTGAAGAGGGCGGCGTAGACGCCGTTGGCGGTGTGGGTGAGCGTGGCGTCCCGGTAGGCCTGTTCGGCGGCGGCGACCGGGTCACCGGGGTTGGTCCAGCCGTGCACGTCGGCGCGGATCAGGGCCCCGATCCACTCGCGGAAGGGGTTGTGGTGGGTGGCGGTCTCCGGGGGCTCCAGGCCGAGGAGGAGGTTGCGGTAGGCGACGCGTTCGGCGGTGAAGGCGCGGCCGGCCGGGAGCTCGTCGAGCCAGAGGCGGGCGAGGTCGGCGGTGGCGAAGGCCTTGCCGTGCCGCTGGAGCAGGAGGAGGCCGAGGAGGGGGTGGTCGAGGTCGTCGTCCTCGGGGACGCCGTCGATGTTCTCGGCGAGGGAGGTGGCGGCGGAGCGGCGGTTCCACGGGTGGGCGGCGAGGAGCTCCGCGGGGACGCCGCGGGCGGTGAACCAGTCGGCCAGCGGCCAGTTGCCGGTGGCGCGGGCGAGGGCGCGGAGACCGTCGAGGGGGAGCTTCTCGACGGGCTTGCCGAGCACACAGCCGACGGCCCGGCCGAGCCAGGCGGCCTCCAGCCTGCGGCGCAGCACGGGATCGGGCTCCGGCCGCGGGGTACCGGGCCCGGCGCCACCTGCCGGCCCGGGCCCCGCTTCCGGCCCGGGATCCGCTTCGGGCACAGGGGGTCGGTCCGCAGCGCTGGATGCCCGGTTCCGGGGGTGTGGGTCGGGGGGTGGGGTGGCCGGGGCYGCCGKYSCGGGACCCGCTTCCGGTCCGGGGGGCCGGTCCGGCGTGTGGGATGCCCGGTCTCGGGGGTGTGGGTCGGGGGGTGGGGTGGCCGGGGCCGCCGGTGCGGGACCCGCTTCCGGTCCGGGGGGCCGGTCCGCAGCGCTGGATGCCCGGTTCCGGGGGTGTGGGTCGGGGGGTGCCGGTGCGGGGGCCGTCGGCGGCCTGGGGCCGGCCGGACTCCGGTCCGGGGGCGGGGTCGTGGTGCCGGGGTGGACGGCGGAGTGCGGGACCCGGGGGGCCACCGGGCCGAGCGGGTCGCGGGCGTCCCGCCCGGTCGGCGCCCCGGGGGTTCCGGGGGTTCCGGGGTGGTCCGGTCGGCCGGCCCCGGGGGCCGGAGCCTGGCGGAACCCCGCCGCGCGGAACTCCCCGGTCCGGGACGCGGCTCGTGGTTCCTCCGGGGCGGGAGCCGGGGAGCCCGTGGGCGGGTCCGTGGGCCAGGTGGCGCGGATCGCCGGCCAGGCGGTGGGTTCCGTCGCGGCCGACGGGGCCGGAAGGGCGGCGAGTTCGTCCAGCAGCCGGGAGGCCAGGGCACGGAGTTCCGGCGGGGCCGGGGCGGGGGAGGCGCCGGCCCGCACGGGGGCCGGGTGGCCGCCCGCGGCCGTCCAGGCGCGCAGCACGGGCCCGGCGTCCCGGCCGTCCTCCGCGGCCTGCCGCAGCTCGTGCCCGATCAGGTCCTCGGGCTGCGCCCAGGTCAGCCGTACGGGGGCCACCCGGGCGCCGGCCCCGTGGCCGGGCGTGGCCGGGTCCCCGGCCGGGGACCCCGTCACCGCGGGGACGCGATGGCCGTGAAGGCCGTCTCGTGGGCGCGACGGCGGTCCCGGTCGCGGGCGAAGACCTCCCGGGCCACGGTCGCCAGCTCCGCGGCCGACGCGTGCAGGTCGAGGCGGCTGGCCTCGGCGACCCGCTTGGCCCACCCCTCGGGCACGGCCCCCGCACCGCCCAGCGCGCCCGCGATCGCGCCCGCCATGGTGGCGGTGGAGTCGCAGTCGCGGCCGTAGTTGACGGCGCCGAGGACGGCGGGCTCGTAGGCGCCGTCCGCGACGAGCAGCATGCCCAGGGCGACGGGGAGCTCCTCGATGGAGTGCAGCCGGGACGGCCGCCGGGCACCGAGGGAAGGCGCGCGGTAGTCCGGGCCGACCGAGTCGTACGGGGCCACCGCCTCCCGCAGCGGCGCCAGCGCCGACTCGAAGTCCCGGTGCCGCGCGGCGACTTCCCGTACGGCGGCGAGGGCGGCACGGGTGCCGTCCTTGGCCAGGGACAGGGCGGTCTCCACCACCGAGGCGGCGCTCGCGCCCGGTACGCAGGCCGCCGCCACCGCCGCCGCGAAGACGCCCGCCGCCTCCCGCCCGTACGAGGACTGGTGCGCGCCGGCGACGTCGAGGGCCTCGGCGTACGCGGCGGCCGGGTTGCCCGCGTTGACCAGTCCGACCGGTGCCATGTACATCGCCGCACCGCAGTTGACGATGTTGCCGGTGCCGGCCTCGCGGGGGTCGGCGTGCGCGTAGTGCAGCCGGGTCACGATCCACTTCTCGGCGAGGAACACCCGCTGGAGGGGCAGGGCCTCCGCCTCCAGTTCCGGGATCCAGCGGGGGACCGTCATCAGGTCCGGGACCAGGTGGTCGGCGACCGCGTACGCGTCCAGGTGGTCCCGGACGGTCGCGTACACCCGGACCAGGGCGTGGGTCATCAGGGTGTCGTCGGTGACGTGGCCGTCGCCCTTGTGGTACGGCGCGAGGGGGCGGGCGGTGCGCCAGTCCTCGTACCAGGGGCCGACGATGCCGTGCACGCGGCCGCCGTGCCGTTCCACGATCCGGTCGGGGGACCAGCCCTCCACGGGGCCGCCGAGCGCGTCGCCGACGGCGGCTCCGACGAGGGCCCCGGTGAACCGGTCCTCCAGTGTGAGCGTCATGTCCGAATCATCCCTTGGGTGAGGTGAGTTCCGTACGGGTGAGCAGGGCGGCCAGTTCGACGAGGTCGGTGCCGGCGAGGCGGGGCAGGGCGCAGCCGGAGAGGGTGCGGCAGGCCTCGCGCCAGGCGGCGGGGAGGGAATCGCCGCCGCCGAGGGCTCCGGTGAGGGCGCCCGCGAGGGCCGGGGCGGAGTCCGCGACGCGGGAGAGGCAGGCGGCGGCCGGGACCGCTTCGCAGACGCGGCCGCGGGCGGCGGTGGCGAGGGCGAGGGCGACGGGGACGGTCTCGGCGGCGGCGATGCCGTAGCTGTAGACGTGGTCCACGATCTGGTGTTCCAGGAGGGGGACGAGGGCGAACGCGCCGGCCTCGCCGTCGGTGCGGGCGAGTTCGACGGCGTGGCGGGCGTTGCGGCCGATCTCGGTGGCGGCGGGCAGCTGTTCGAGGGCGGCGTCGACGGCGGTGTCGGTGTCCGCCCCGGCGAGGGCGGTGGCGAGGGCGGCGGCCATGGCGCGGGCTCCGTGGACGCCGTCGCCGTCCTGGGTGTAGCGGGCGTCGAACTCGGCGAGGTCCGCGGCGGCCCGGGGGTCGCCGGGGTGGACCACGGCGAGCACGCAGGCGCGGACGCAGGCGGCGTCGTCGAAGTAGTGCGGGTTGTCGTGGCCGGTGGCGGGCGGGCGCAGGCCGGCGGCGAGGTTGCCGAGGCCGGCGCGGACGGAGATGCGGGCGCGCAGGGGGAGCACGGCGGACTCGACCTCGGGGGCGCGTTCCGCTGCCGCGGCGATTTCGGAGGCCAGGGCGTTCCAGGCGAGGTCGATGGCGGCGCGCATGCGGCGGGACCGGGAGAGGTCGCTGAGCAGCACCCCGGCGGCGGTGAGGACGGACTCGGCCGCGAAGGCGGCCCATTCGGCGTCGTCGGAGGGGCCGAGGCGGAGCGGCTCGGGGGGCTGGTTGAGGGCGATGGGGACGGGGAGGGTGGTGGTGGCGTTCTGCTCGGCGAAGGTGTCGAGCTCGCGGGTGAGGCGGCGGGTCCACTCGGGCATGCGGCTGGCGCGGTGGCGGGCGGCGGGCCAGCCGGCGGCGTCGCCCGCGGCGAGACCGAGGAGGAGTCCCTCGATCCGTCGCGGCGCGGGTGCCGGTGGAGGTCCGTCCGGGGTACGGGGCTCCGGGCGCGGGGCGTCGCCGGGCGGGGCGGGGGTGCGGGCGGGGGCGGAGGTTCCCCGCGCCCCGCCCGGTCCCGGACCCGGGGGCGGCCCCCCGGGTCCGGGACCGGGGGCCTCCCGGACCCGGACCCGCACGAACTCCGGCGGCGCCCCCCCGGCGTCGGGCCGCGGCCCGAGCC
>NZ_JBFRER010000073.1:0-35760 GCF_052114405.1 Streptomyces sp. M-16
GGAACGGCTGCTGGAGCTGGTCCGGCTCGGCGGGGCGTACGGCAAGCGCGTCCACGAACTGTCCGGCGGCATGCGCCAGCGCGTGGCCCTGGCCCGCGCCCTCGCCCAGGACAGCCGCCTGCTGCTGATGGACGAGCCCTTCGCGGCCCTCGACGCCATCACCCGCGACGTCCTGCACGGCGAACTCACCCGCATCTGGGCCGAGACGGGACTCTCCGTCCTCTTCGTCACGCACAACGTCCGCGAGGCCGTCCGCCTCGCCGAGCGCGTGGTCCTGCTCTCCTCCCGGCCCGGCCGGGTCGCCAAGGAATGGACCGTGGACATCCCGCAGCCGCGCCGCATCGAGGACGCGGACGTCGCGGAGCTGTCCGTCGAGATCACTGAACACCTGCGTGGGGAGATCCGCCGCCATGGCCAGCACTGACACCACCGCGAAAGCCACGGCCAAGCACGACGACCTGGCCGGACTGGAGGCGGGCCTCGACGCCCTCGACGCCGTCCAGACCCACCGCGCCCCCGTCCGCGAGATCCTCACCAAGAAGGCACTGCCCCCGCTGCTGGCCGTCGGTCTCGTGCTGGTGGTCTGGCAGGTCCTGGTCTCGGCGAAGGTCACCGACGAGACCAAGCTGCCCGCCCCGGGCGCCGTGTGGGACAGCCTGACCGCGATGTGGCTCAAGGGCACCCTGCTCGACGTGATCTGGACCAGCGTCTCGCGCGGTCTGCTCGGCTTCCTGCTGGCCCTGGCCATCGGCACCCCGCTCGGCCTGCTCGTCGCCCGCGTCAGGTTCGTGCGCGCCGCGATCGGACCCATCCTCCAGGGCCTGCAGTCCCTGCCCTCGGTCGCCTGGGTCCCCCCGGCGGTCCTCTGGTTCGGGCTCAACGACGCCATGATGTACACGGTGATCCTGCTGGGCGCCGTCCCCTCGATCGCCAACGGGCTCGTCTCCGGCATCGACCAGATCCCGCCGCTGTTCCTGCGGGCCGGACGCACCCTGGGCGCCACCGGTCTGCAAGGCGCCCGGCACGTGGTCATGCCCGCCGCGCTGCCCGGCTACCTCGCCGGCCTCAAGCAGGGCTGGGCCTTCTCCTGGCGCTCCCTGATGGCCGCCGAGATCATCGCCAGCTCACCCGACCTGGGCCTGGGCCTCGGTCAGCTGCTGGAGAACGGCCGCAACAACATCGACCTGCCCGGCGTGTTCCTCGCGATCCTGCTGATCCTCGTGGTCGGCATCGCCATCGACCTGCTGATCTTCAGCCCGGTCGAGCGGTGGGTGCTGCGCAGCCGCGGACTGCTGGTCAAGAGCTGAGTCCCGTGTCCCGCGCCCTCCTCGTCATCGCCCACGGCAGCCGCGATCCGCGGCACGCGGCGACCGTGCACGCCCTCGTCGGGCGGGTCCGGTCGCTGCGGCCGGGGCTGCGGGTCGAGACGTCCTTCCTGGACTTCAACGGCCCGACCGTCTCCCAGGCCCTCGCCTCGCTGTACCTGTCCGGCGTGCGGGAGGTCGTGGCCCTGCCGCTGCTGCTGACGCGGGCCTTCCACGCGAAGGCGGACATCCCGGCGGTGCTGGCGGAGGCCGGCACCCGGCTGAGCGGTCTCTCGGTCCGGGTGGCCGACGTCCTCGGCCCGTCCCCGCTGCTGGTCGCGGCCCTGGAGCGGCGCCTGGCGGAGGCCGGTCTCGGCCTCACCCCGGCGGAGCGCGCCACCACCGGTGTGGTGCTCGCTTCCGCCGGTTCCTCAGACCCGGAGGCGATCGCAGTGATCGCTGAAATCGCGCGGGAGTGGCGGCACACCGGTTGGTGCGCCGTGCGGCCTGCGTTCGCCTCCGCTGCCCTTCCCCGTACGGAGGACGCCGTACGGGCCCTGCGCGCGGAGGGCGTCCGCCGGGTGGCGGTGGCCCCGTACGTCATCGCTCCCGGCCGCCTCCCGGACCGCATCGCGGCCGGCGCCGCCGCCGCCGGCGCGGACGTGGTGGCCGAGGTCCTGGGCGCCGCCCCGGAACTCGCCCGCCTCCTGCTGCGCCGCTACGACGCGGCCGGCGCCGGCCCGGCCCGGCGTACCGCCCTCACGGCCTGACCGTCCGCCACCGTCTGACCGTCCATCACGCCTGACCACCCGTCACGGCCCCGCGCGTCACGGCCCCGCGCGCCCGTCACGGCTCCGCGCCCGGCGGGCCGGTGGCCGGCCCGCCGGGTCCCGTCGTCCGCGGGCCCCGGCCTTCGTTCGTCGCGGGTCTCAGGCGCGGGCGGCCGCTTCGTCGGCCAGTGCCGTCAGGTCGGCGACCGACATGGCCCCCGGCGGCAGGCCCTCCCGGGCGAAGATGTTCGCCGCGTGCCGCAGCACGTCGTTGACGGGCGTCGCCACCCCGTGCAGCCGGCCCAGCAGCACGATCTCGCCGTTGAGGTAGTCGGCCTCCACCGACCCCGTCCCGCGCGCCAGGCTCTGCCAGGAGGAGCCGCCGCGCACGCCCGGGGGCTGGTTGACCTTGCCGTCGCGGGCCGTCGCCTGCTCCGCCTCCGTGGCGTGGGCGATGCCCGCCGCTTCCAGGGCGGCCTTGCCCTCGCGGGTCGCGCGCAGCAGCAGCGCCGCCTTGGCCGGGTCCGGTTCGGGTCCGGTGGTCGCCTGGATCGCGTTGCCCAGGTTGCCGAGCAGCTTGGCGTACTTCCACCGCATGACGTCCTCGACGACCGGCGCCTCGAAGCCCGCCTCCTCCAGGTCGGCGGCGACCGAGGCGATCCGCCGGTCGGTGCCCCCGGCCGCCTTGCCGAGGTGCAGTATCCCGGTCAGCGGGGAGCACAGCGCCGAGACGACGCCGGGCTCCAGGAAGGTGGCGGGCAGCCAGACGCAGACCCCGTACACGCGCGCGAAGCGGCGCAGGGCCAGGCGTTCGCTCTCGACGCCGTTCTGCGCGCACAGCAGTGGCAGGCGCTGGGCCGCCGTCCCGCCGCCCGCGACCTCCGCGTCGCCCCACGCGTCGAGGGCGGCGACGGCGTCCTGGGTCTTCACGGTGAGGAGGAGGACGTCGTCGGGGCGCAGTTCGCCCAGTTCCGCCGGTGCGGCGACCACGGGGAGCCGGTGGACGCGCGCGCCGTCGGCGGTGGTGAGGCGGAGTCCGTCCGTCCGCAGTGCCTCGGCGTGCGCGCCGCGCGCGACGAGGACGACCTCCCGGCCCGATTCCGCGAGCCGTCCGCCGATGGTCGCGCCGATCGCTCCGGCGCCGATGATGATGTAACGCATGCCCCGAGCCTGGCACACCGGCCGCGCGCGGGTACGGTCGGGCCATGACGGACGCCGTGTTCCACCTGGGCGGGGACCTGCCCCTGCGTCGTCTCGGACTCGGCACCGGCGGGCTGGTCGGCCCCGGTTACTGGGGGCCGCGCGGCAGTCGCGCGGATGCCGTGGCGCTGCTGCGCGCGGCGGTCGGGCAGGGGGTGCGGCTGATCGACACCGCCGACAACTACGGGCCGGAGCTGGCCGAGGAGCTGGTCGCCGAGGCCCTCCACCCGTACGGGGACGGGCTCGTGGTCGCCACGAAGGGCGGGGTGGTGCGCACCGGCCCGGACGAGTGGCACGTGGCGGGCCGGCCCGGGGAGTTGCGCCGGATGTGCGAGGCGAGCCTGCGGCGGCTGCGGGTGGAGCGGATCGACCTCTACCAGCTGCACCGTTTCGACCCGGCGGTGCCGATGGCCGAACAGCTGGGCGAGCTGGTTCGGTTGCGGGAGGAGGGGAAGATCCGGCACATCGGGCTGGACACGGTGAGCGCGCCGCAGCTGCGGGAGGCGCTGGAGTCGGTCCCGGTGGCGGCGGTGCAGAACCCGTACAACCTGCTGGACCGGTCCTCGGCGGAGGTGCTGGCGCTGTGCGAGGAGCGCGGGATCGCGTTCCTGCCGTACTACCCGCTGGGCAGCGGCGCCCTGACCGGCGGGGGCGCGGCCGCCGTCACCGGGGTGGCGGCGGCGCACGGGGCGGTTCCGGGGCAGATCGCGCTGGCCTGGCTGCTGCACCACTCGCCGGTGCTCTGCCCGACCCCGGGCACCGGCTCCCCCGCCCACCTGGCGCAGAACCTGGCCGCGGCCTCGATCCGGCTGGAGCCGGGGGAGGTCGCGCTGCTGGACGCGGTGGCCGGGGTGTGACGGCTCAGAGCGAGCCGACGACCTTCCTGGGGGTGATGCGGACCACGACGCGTTCGGCGTCGTCGGCCGACGCCGGGTTGAAGTCCGCGTAGTCCTTGCCCGTGTACTTGCGCGACAGCTCGTCGATCAGCTCCTGTCCGCCCTCCGTGGTCATGGTGGCGCTGCCCCGGATCTCGGCGTAGGTGTAGGGCGCGTTCGGGGGGTTGATCATGACGGTGACCCGCGGGTCCCTGCGGAGGTTCATCTCCTTGCGGCGGCCGACGGTCGTGGAGAACAGCAGCTCGTTGCCGTCCCGGGTGAGCCAGGTGACGGACAGCTGCGGGCTGCCGTCCGGCTGGACGGTGGCGACGGTCGCGAATACGGGGGTGTCGTCGATGACCTTCCGCAGGTCGTCGGAGAGTGCGTCGGACACGGGGCGGGTTCCTTCCCTCGGCTTGCGGCTGTCGGCCGGCGGCTGAGTCCGGACCGACTGCCCGTCGCTGGAGATCAGCAGCGGACAGCCTGCAAAATCACTGCTTCCCCCGCAAGCGCATCGGGCCCGCCGCCCCGAGTCCGTCGACGGTTCACCCGTGCGGCCGAGTCCCGGGGTGGGCGAGGCCGTCGAGGACAAGGGCCAGCAGGTGGGCGCGGCGGGCCGCGAGGGTGGGGGCCTGGCCGGTGATCCAGCTGAGGGCGTTGACCAGGGCGAACAGGTCGGTGCCGTCCACGTCGGGGCGGATCCGGCCGGCGTCCTGGGCCGCCCGGAGCAGGCGGCCGCCCGCCTCCCGCATGCCCAGGCACGAGGCGTGCAGCGCGGACTGCGGGTCCGCGAGGGTGGCCGTCAGCGAGGCCGGGAGTCCCCGGAAGGTGCCGGCCCACACGATGAACTCGCCGAGCCAGTCGGCGAGTGCCCCCTCGGGTGGCAGGTCCGTGTCCGCCAGGGCATCGGCCCGCGCGGCGAGGCCGCCGAAGCCGTTGCGCAGCAGGGCCTCCAGGAGCGTGTCGCGGGTCGGGAAGTGCCGGTAGAGCGTGCCGAGTCCGACGTCGGCGCGGCGGGCGATGTCGCGGAGCGAGGCGTCGGTGCCCTGCTCGCCGATGACCTCGCGGGCCGCTTCGAGGATGCGTTCCCGGTTGCGCCGGGCGTCGGCGCGCTGCCCCGGCGGTGCGGGCTCGTCCGGCATGGGGATTCCTGACGTTGGCAAACGGAGCACTGCTCCGCCTATGATTCGGAGCAGTGCTCCGGATTCTATCCGGACGGGGCGCCCTCTTTGGCGTGCACGGAACGGAAGGTCGGGGGAAGGCCATGGGAACGACGACGATGCGGGCCGTACGCGTACACGCGTTCGGCGGCCCGGAGCAGCTGGCGTACGAGGAGGTGCCGCGGCCGGCAGCGGGACCGGGCGAGGTACTGGTCCGCGTCCACGCGGCCGGGGTCAACCCGGTGGACCGCTACGCGCGGCAGGGCTTCACGGTGCTGCCGGAGCCGCTCCGCCCGGAGTGGCCGCTGCCGTACACGCCGGGCTCCGACGTCTCCGGCGTGATCGTGGAGACGGGCGCGGGGGTCACCGGCTGGCGGGCCGGGGACGAGGTGTTCGGCCTGGTCCGCTTCCCCGGCCGGGCCTCGGCGTACGCCGAGTACGTGGTCTCCCCCGCCGGGAACCTCGCCCGCAAGCCGGCCGCGCTCGGCCACACGGAGGCGGCCGCCTTGCCGATGGCCGGGCTGACGGCGTACCAGTACCTCTTCGAGCACGTGAAGGTGTGCGAGGGCGACACGGTACTGGTCAACGGCGCGGCGGGCGGAGTGGGCCACCTCGCCGTGCAGCTGGCCCGGACCGCGGGCGCCGGCCGGGTCGTCGCGGTGGCGTCGGGGCGCCACGAGGCCTTCCTCCTGGGTCTCGGGGCCGACCGGTTCGTGGACTACACGCGCACGGCCGCCGGGGAGGCCGTGCGCGAGGTGGACGTGCTGATCGACGCCGTGGGGGGCCCGGACGGCCACCGCCTCCTGCCGGTCATGCGGCCCGGCGGGCGCATCGGCGCGGTCTTCCCCGGGGAGTACCACGCGGAGCGCGCGGCCGGGCAGGGCGTCTCGGCCGGCGCCTGGCAGGTGCGCCCCAGCGGGGAGCAACTGGCCGAACTGGCCCGGCTGGCGGACCGCGGCGCGCTGCGGGTGGCCGTCGAGGAGGTCTTCCCGCTGGCCGGGGCCGCGCGGGCGCACGCCCGCGCCGAGCGGGGCCACCTCCAGGGCAAGATCGTCCTCGCCGCGGCTCCCGCGTAGGGAGGCCGGGCGGCGGCGCGCACCGGGGGACGCCCGAGGTCAGGGGCGGGTCAGTTCGACCAGCTTGGCGACGGTGTTCCAGTTGCGGGTGGTCACGTCCAGGCCCTTGACCACGGCCGGGCGGGCGAGCGCCTCGGCCAGCTTGGAACGACCCAGGCCGTCCGGTGCGTAGAGGTAGAGGACCCGGTCCCCGAGCCGGTACTCCTCGGGGAGGTACGCGGCGCCGTCGAGCGCGGCGAAGCGCTCCGGGCCGGGCTGCGCGGAGAAGAAGGTCGCGTGGAGCTGCCTGCCCTCCAGCTCGGCGGCGGGGAAGGGGCAGGCGCCGGCGACGGCGGCCAGGTACTCCCCGTCGACGACCAGACAGGGCACGCGGAAGCCGAAGTGGCCCTCGATCGCGGCCTCCAGCCCCCGGGCGAGGGCCTGCGGGTCGCCCTCGCCGCTGCTGAAGACGGCGTTGCCGCTCTGCAGGTAGGTCTGCACGTCACCGTGGCCGAGCCCCTCCAGGACCGCGCGCAGCTCGGCCATCGGGACCTTCTTGTTCCCGCCGACATTGATGCCGCGCAGCAGCGCCGCGTACTTCTTCTTCGTCATGGGCGCACCCTAAGCCCCGCCTCTGACAGTGCCCCTTCGACGAGGTCGGCCGCCTGCCGCGTCCCGCCCTCGGCGGCCATCTCGGCCCGGATGGCCTCGGCGCGGACGGCGACATCGGGGTCGGCCAGCAGGCCGAGGACGGCCGCGCGCAGGGCCATGGCGTCGGCCCGCTCCATCGGGAGGTGGCGGGCCACGCCGAGGGAGGCCAGCATGTCGGCGTTGCCGAACTGGTCGACGGCCTGGGGGACCGCGACCATGGGGGTGGCGGTGGCGAGGCCCTCCTGGCTGCCGCCCGCGCCGGCGTGGGTGACGAAGGCGTCGGCCTGGCGCAGGATGTCCAGTTGGGGAACCCAGCGGTGGACTTCGACGTTTGCCGGCACCTCCCCCAGTTCGGCCTCGTCGGTGAACTTCCCGATCTGGAGGACCACGTACCAGTCGGGGAGGTCGCCGAAGGCCTCGATGCAGGCCCGGTAGAAGGCGGGCTGCTTGGTGAAGGTGGAGCCGAGGGAGACCAGGAGCAGCTTCCTGCCCCGCGCGGCCTCCGGGCGCCGCCAGGTGCCCTGAGTGGCGGCGCGGTCGCCCTGGCAGGCCCCGACGAACGTGTACACGTCGGGGTCGACCCGGTCGGCGTGGGGCTGGAGGGCGCGCGGGATGAGGACGATGCTGCGGGGCGGGCGGCCGACGAACCGGTCCGGGTCCTCCTCGATGCCGTTGTCCCGCAGCCAGGCGCCGAAGCGCGCGTAGTAGGCCCTCCCGCGCTCGGAGGCGCGCAGTTGGGCGGTCATCGGGGCCGCGACCTCCTCCTCGTAGCCGTTCCAGGCCACGAGGTTCGGGGAGAGGGAGATCGCGGGGACGCCCCAGCGGTGGGCCAGGACGATCGCCGCGTAGGCGGTGATGTCGTGCAGGACGAGGTCCGGCTCGTCCCCCTCGAAGGCGGCGACGAGCTGCGGGAGCGCCTGGACCGCGTCGTTCAGGAAGGGCTCGATCTGGTCGATGAGCTCGGTCCCCCAGGCGTCGGGGTCGTCCTCGGTGGGCAGGGTGGAGTTCCAGATCACCGGGGTGGCGCCGGTCTCGGCGACCTTGTCGGCGAAGGAGGCGGGAACGGCGTAGCTGACCCGGTGACCCCGGGCGACGAGTTCGCGGATCACTTCGATGCTCGGGTTCACGTGGCCCGCGGCCGCAATGGAGAACATGGCGATGTGGGCGGGCTTGGCTGAGGTCATGTCCCGACCATAGCGAGACGAAACGTCTCGCTCAACCGGGATCCCGCGGACCGCCCCACCGGGTGGCGGCGGCCCGCCGGGGGTCGTGGCGGCAATGCGAGACTGACCCCCGGTCATGGTCCGCGGTGATCCGGATCCCCACGGTCCGGCGCGGCACGAGAGGACGGGACGAACGGCATGGACGAGGCGCGGGCCAGGGACGTACTGACGGAGGCCGGCCTCACCGGACCGGCCGAACTGCTCGCCTTCGGGGAGAACGCGGTCTTCGCCGTCGACGGCCTCGTGGTGAAGGTGGGCCGCGAAGCGGGGCTGTTCCCGCGGGCCGAACGGGAGCTGGCGGTGGCGGACTGGCTCGCCGGAGCCGGCGTCCCGGCGGTGCGCGCGGCCGAGCCCGCGCCCCGGCTGGTGGCCGGCCACCCGGTGACCCTGTGGCACCGGCTCCCCGACGCGGTCCGGCCCGCGGGCCCCGAGGACCTCGCGGCCCTGCTGCGCCCGCTGCACGCCCTGCCCGCGCCGCCCTTCGCCCTGCCCCCGCGCGACCTGCTGGACGGCGTGGAACGTTGGCTGCGGCTCGCCGGCGGCGCCGTCGACCCCGAGGACGCGGCGTACCTGCGGGCCCGGCGCGACGGCTACGCGGCCGAGGTGGCCGGGCTCACCCCGCACCTGCCCCCCGGTCCGATCCACGGCGACGCCCTGCCCCGCAACGTCCACGTGGGCCCCGACGGACCGGTGCTGGTGGACCTGGAGACCGTCTCGGCAGACCTGCGCGAGCACGACCTGGTCGTGATGGCGCTCTCCCGGGACCGGTACGGACTGCCCGCGGACGCGTACCGGGCCTTCACGGACGCCTACGGATGGGACGTACGGGATTGGGAGGGGTGCGCGGTGCTGCGCGGCGCCCGCGAGACGGCGAGCTGCGCCTGGGTCTCCCAGCACGCCCCGTCCAACCCCAAGGCCCTGGCGGAGTTCCGCCGCCGGGTGGCCTCGCTGCGCGAGGGGGACGCGGAAATGCGCTGGCACCCCTTCTAGCCCTGCCGTATCAAGTCACCCGTGAAACTGCACCTCACCCTCCACGACGCCCGCTCGGGCCGGGAGTCCTTCAGGGTGGTCCGCCCGGCGAGCCCCCCGGCCCACGCGGAACTCTTCGACGACTCCTGGTACCTGAACGCCTACCTCGACCAGGAGGCCGCCCAGCTGATGGCCGGGCTGTGGACCCTGGCCGCCTCCTCGCCGCGCACCCTGGTCCACCTGCCCCTGCGCACGGCCGGGGGCGGGACGCCCGGGGACCGTGCCCTCGACCTGGTCCTGCTGCACCACTCGCTCCGGTTCGCCCCCGCGCGCTGGAAGCGGCTGCGCGCACGGCTGGGACCGGGACGGCCCCGCACGGTGGACCTGCGCCCGCCGCGGCCGCGGCCGCGGGAGGAGACGGAGGGGACGCACCCGCGGCACGCCGACGACCGCGACCGCTTCCACCAGCACATCCACGCCGAGACCCTGTTCCTGACCGGCAGCGCGCCGCTGTTCCGCCGCAACGCCGAGCTCTTCCGCGACGTGGCGCGCAGCGGCCCGGCCCACCCGCGCACCGCCGCCCGGCACGGCCACTACTGCCGCGAGGTCGACTGCGGCATCCACTTCCGCGGCCTCCACATCCAGTACGTCGACCCCGCCGACGAGCAGGACTGAAGACGGCCCCCGCGGGATTCCGCCCGGACGGCCCGGTCAGCCGCGCCGCGGGATGAGCGGCCAGGCAGGCTCGACGACCGCCGCCGGGTCCGTGGTGCGCCGCAGGTAGGCCTGGAGGGAGACGGACTGCTCGGCCGCCGCCCGGACCTGGAGGGCCTGCAGGTCGGCCAGGGGCATCAGCCCGACGGGCCGGTGCGTCTCCCCCAGCCGCCGCACCACCCGGGCCGCGGCCACCGCGTCCGCCCTGGCGTCGTGCGCGTCGTCGAGGGCGACCCCGTAGTGGGCGCACAGGGCGTGCAGGGCCCGCTTGCCCTTGCGGTACTTGTCCACGTGCTTGTCTATCACCAGCGGATCGATGACGGGCGACGGTACGCCGCCCAGCCGCTCGCTGAGCGACGCGACCCCGTACCTCCGGCACTCGCGGTCGAGCAGGGAGAGGTCGTAGCGGGCGTTCATCACCACCAGCGGACGCCCCGCGCCCAGCCCGTCGGCCACGGCCCGCACGATCTCCTCGACGGCCTCGGCGGCGGGCACCCCGTGCTCCCGGGCGTGCTCCGTCGAGATGCCGTGGATCGCGGACGCCTGCTCGGGTATCGGCACCCCCGGGTCGAGCA
This sequence comes from Streptomyces sp. M-16, assembly GCF_052114405.1. Taxonomy (NCBI): domain Bacteria; kingdom Bacillati; phylum Actinomycetota; class Actinomycetes; order Kitasatosporales; family Streptomycetaceae; genus Streptomyces; species Streptomyces sp. M-16. Next base: position 10,497 of record NZ_JBFRER010000073.1, read on the forward strand.
GCCAGGTCCGCTCCCCCGAGACGGCCCCGTCCGGCCCCAGCCGCACCACCGCCGCCGTCACGATGCGGTCGGTCTCGACGTCGGTCCCCGTCGTCTCCAGGTCGAAGGCCACCAGCGGCCCGCTGATCCAGCTCATCACCCGGCCGCCGTTCCGGCGCCGGCCTCGAACCGTGTTCCCCCGTGCCACGCCTCCATGACGCGCCCCTCCCCCGTGTATCGGTCAACGCGTTTCAGCCTGCCACGGGGCACTGACACACCGGAGGGCGGGGCCGCCGCCGGGTCGGCGGGACGCCGTCAGGACACCGGCCGGGAGTCCTCCCAGACCGATTCGAACTCCTCCCGGTAGGTCGGGAAGAGCCCGTGTTCGGAATCCTTCTGCCCGCCCCGCCCTCCCCCGCGCAGGACCAGCACCGGGGCCTCCATGCCCCGGGCCCGCCGCAGGTACGACTGGACCACCGCGATCCCCGAGGACTCGCCCTCCACCAGGTAGGCGGTGAAGCGCGGGGTCTCGTCGAAGACGTGGATGTCGAAGCGCGACGGGTCCTTCAGACCCGCCCGCACCCGGCGCACGTGCAGGATGTTCATCTCCACCGACCGGCTCAGCTCCCCCTTGCGCAGCCCGAGCTCCCGCTCGCGCCGCTTGACGGCGCTGCTCGCCGGGTTCAGGAACAGCAGCCGCACCCGGCAGCCCGCCTCCGTGAGCCGGACCAGCCGGCGGCCGGAGAAGTTCTGCACCAGCAGGTTCAGGCCTATGCCGATGGCGTCGAGCCGCCGCGCGCCCCCGAACAGGTCCTCCGCCGGAAGCATCCGCTGGAGCCGCACCCGGTCCGGGTGGACCGAGATGACGTCCGCGTACCGGTCGCCGACCAGGTCCTCCACCGCGTCGATCGGCAGCCGGTCGGCCGTCGGGCTGCCCGCCCCGGCCCCCAGCACCTCCAGGAGGCGCGCCGAGGCGCGCTCCGCCTGCTCCAGCACCGGTCGTGACAGCGCCCGGTTGCGGGAGACCACGTTGCGGGTGACCTCCAGCTCGTCGAGGGCCAGCTCGATCTCGCGCCGGTCGTCGAAGTACGGCTCGAAGCACGGCCAGTGCTGGACCATCAGCTCCCGCAGCTGCGGCAGCGTCAGGAAGCTCAGCACGTTGTCGTCGGCGGAGTCGAGGAGGTAGCCCTTGCGCCGGCTGACCTCGCGGACCGCCACCGCCCGCTGCACCCATTCCTGCCCGGCCGGCCCGGCGGCGGCGACCACCCAGTCGTCCCCGCCGTGCACCGGCTCGTAGACGGGCCGCAGCACGGCGCCCACCACCGACCTCAACCGCTGTTCGATGAGATTCAGCCAGATGTACGCGCGGCCCGCGCGCTGGGCCCGCGTACGGACCTCGCTCCACGCGTCCGCGCCCCAGTCCAGCTCGGCGCCGGCCCGTACGTMGTCCCCGGCCGTCGGCGGGGCCAGCGACACCGCCCCGGCCGCGAACGTCCCGGCCGCGCCCCCCGGTGCATCCGCCGGGCCACCCTCGTGACCGCCGTCACCAGGGGGCAGCTCCAGACCTCCCGAGCTCACCCGTGCACCGCCTTCTGCGTCTGGACGCCCGTCTCCAGTGATCACGGAAGGGTACTCCGCGCGCGCGGCCCGACGCAGCCCGAAGCACGCCGGGACGGCTCCACGCCCCGCTCTCCGGGCCCCCGTTGACTCATTATGTGATGCCCGGACAGTCGGCTGACCCGCATATCAGCTCTCCGGGTCACCCGTCAGGAGCATCGCAAGTCCACGCGTGCGGCCCCTCTTTCGGGGAAGATCTGGCATTGACGTGATCGACGCCGGATCAGCCGGACCAGGATGGGAAGAGCGTTGTCTATGCAGGTCTGGCCGGGACAGGCGTATCCACTGGGTGCCACCTATGACGGCGCCGGCACCAACTTCGCGGTCTACTCCGAGGCCGCACGGCGCATCGAACTGTGCCTTCTGCACGACGACGGCTCGGAGACCGCCGTCGAGCTGCGCGAGACGGACGCCTTCGTGCGGCACGCCTACCTGCCCGGGGTGATGCCCGGCCAGCGGTACGGGTTCCGGGTGCACGGCCCGTACGAGCCCGAGCGCGGCCTGCGCTGCAACGCGGCGAAGCTGCTGCTCGACCCGTACGCGCGGGCCATCAGCGGCAGGATCGGCTGGGGCGAGCAGGTCTACGGCTACCACTTCGGCCGGCCCGACTCCCGCAACGACCTCGACTCGGCTCCGCACACCATGAGTTCGGTCGTGGTGAACCCGTACTTCGACTGGGCCAACGACCGCCCGCCGCGCCACGAGTACCACCACACCGTCCTCTACGAGGCGCACGTCAAGGGCCTGACCATGCGCCATCCGGAGCTGCCGGAGGAGCTGCGGGGCACCTACGGGGCCCTCGCGCACCCGGCGGTCATCGGGCACCTGACCAAGCTCGGCGTGACGGCGCTGGAGCTCATGCCGGTGCACCAGTTCGTCAACGACCACCGCCTGGTCAACGACGGGCTGAGCAACTACTGGGGCTACAACACCATCGGCTTCTTCGCCCCGCACAACGGCTACGCCTCGGGCGACCGGGGCCAGCAGGTGCTGGAGTTCAAGTCGGCGGTCCGGGCGCTGCACGAGGCCGGGATCGAGGTGATCCTGGACGTGGTCTACAACCACACCGCCGAGGGCAACCACCTGGGCCCGACCCTGTCCTTCCGGGGGCTGGACAACGCCTCGTACTACCGGCTGGCCGAGGACCCCCGGCACTACACGGACACCACCGGCACCGGAAACTCGCTGCTGATGCGGTCCCCGCACGTACTCCAGCTGATCATGGACTCGCTGCGGTACTGGGTCACCGAGATGCACGTGGACGGCTTCCGCTTCGACCTCGCGGCCACCCTGGCCCGGCAGTTCCACGAGGTCGACCGGCTGTCCTCGTTCTTCGACCTGGTGCAGCAGGACCCGGTGGTCAGCCAGGTGAAGCTGATCGCCGAGCCCTGGGACCTGGGCGAGGGCGGCTACCAGGTGGGCAACTTCCCGCCGCTGTGGACCGAGTGGAACGGCAAGTACCGCGACACCGTACGGGACCTGTGGCGCGGGCAGCCGCGCACGCTCGCGGAGTTCGCGGGCCGGCTGACGGGCTCCTCGGACCTCTACCAGGACGACGGGCGGCGCCCGCTGGCCTCGATCAACTTCACCACCTGCCACGACGGCTTCACCCTGCACGACCTGGTCTCGTACGACGAGAAGCACAACGAGGCCAACCGCGAGGGCAATCGGGACGGCGAGACGCACAACCGGTCCTGGAACTGCGGGGTCGAGGGGCCGACCGAGGACCCGGAGATCCTGGAGCTGCGCGCACGGCAGATGCGGAACCTCACCGCCACCCTGATGCTGTCCCAGGGCGTGCCGATGCTCAGCCACGGCGACGAGTTCGCGCGCTCGCAGGACGGCAACAACAACGCCTACTGCCAGGACAACGAGCTGTCCTGGGTGACCTGGCCCGAGCCGGGCAAACCGCCGCCCGCGCTGCTGGAGTTCACCCGGCGGATGGTCTGGCTGCGCCGGGACCACCCGGTGTTCCGGCGGCGCCGGTTCTTCCACGGGCGGCCGGTGGAGGGCACGCACGACGAACTCTCCGACATCGCCTGGTTCACCCCGCACGGGGAGGAGATGCGGGCCCGGGACTGGCAGGCGCAGCACGCGCGGGCGCTGACCGTGTTCCTCAACGGCGAGGCGATCTCCGAGCCGGGCTCGCGCGGGGAGCGGATCACGGACGATTCGTTCCTGCTGATGTTCAACGCGGGCGCCGATCCGCAGGACTTCACCATCCCGGCGGGGCACGGGGCGCGGTGGCGGCTGGTCGTGGACACGGCGCGCGCGGAGGTGCTGCCACCCGATACCGGGCCGCAGTTCGCGGCCGGGGACCGGGTGGCCCTGACGGGACGGTGCCTGGTCGTGCTTCAGCGACCGGCGTAGGTGCCGCCCGCGCCGTGGGCGGTCGCCCCGGGAGCCGACGCTCCGGGAGCCGACGCTCCGGGGGCGGTCGCACCGGGGGCGATCGCACCGGGAGCGGTCGCACCGGGAGCGGTCGGCTCGGCGGCGCCGGCCGTGGTGTCGCAGGTGCCGGACGCGTCGGAGGGCGAGGTGCTCTGCTGGGCCGGGATGAAGGCCCCGGCCGCTTCCGGACGGGCCGAGGGCACCGTGGTGACCAGCGCGAGCGTCAGGCACAGCGCGGCCGCCCCCACGGCCACGGCGAAGGCGCCGGCGGGCCCGTAGGCCTCGGCGAGCCGTCCCGAGACGGCCAGGGCGGCGGCCTGTCCGGCCACCAGGGAGCTCGCCGCGAAGGCCATCGACTCGGCGAGCCGGGCCGGCTCGACCACGCGTTCGGTCAGCGCGAAGGCGGTGATCAGGTGCGGGGCGTAGGCGGCGCCGAGGACGGTGACGACCACGTACAGCGGCAGGAGGCTGTCGGTGAACAGCAGGGGCGTCGAGAGCACCAGGGCGGCGGCGGTGGCCGCCCTCCAGCGCATCCGCAGCCCGAAGCGGGCGGGCAGCGCGCCGAGCGCGAGGCCCGTGACGGCACTGACGACGCCCATCATGGCGTAGACGACCCCGGCCTGGCCGGGTACCCCCAACTGCGCGGTGAGCGAGGCGATGCCGGCCTGGCAGGCGCCGAACATGGCGCCCTGGAGGGCGAGGGAGCCGCGGACGGCGTGGACCACCCGGGGCTGGCGGACCCGCACCCGCGCGCCGCGCTCCCGCGCGGGCGACCCGGCCGTGACGGCGGCGGTCGGGTGCAGGGCGTACGCGGCCCCGAACACGGCGACCAGCGTGGCCGCACCGCCGAGGGCGACGGCCGGGTGGGCGACGAGCGCGGCGAGTCCGACGAGGGCCGGGCCGAAGACGAAGGAGATCTCGTCGAGGGTGCCCTCCAGCGAGTGGACGGCGCCCACGACGCTCTCGTCGGACTTCGCCCGGTGCGCGAGCGCGACGGAGCGGGTCCGGGCGAGCGGCCCGATCAGCGGGACGGAGGCGCCGGTGACGGCTCCGATGGCGGCGAGCGGGACGGTCGCGAGGCCGCCGAGGGCCCCGGCGACGAGGCCGGCGGTGGCCACCGCGTTGACCGCGGCGGCGCAGAGGACGACGGGCCGCTGCCCGTGGCGGTCGGCGAGCCGGCCGAGGACGGGTCCGAAGACCACCTGGCCGGCCGAGAGGGTGCCACCGACGATGCCGGCGGTGGCGAGGGAGCCGCTGGTCTCGGCGACCAGCAGGACGCTCCCGAACTGGGACATCGCGACGGGCAGACGGGCGAAGAAGGAGAGGAGCGGGAGTAGGGGCCCGGTCAGGGCGATGACTTGTCGATAGGTCTTGACGGTTCCAACCACTTGATCGACATTAACGCGGCGCAGTCACCCGGATGCATTGGGTCATGGCACGGAATCGCGTGGGCTGGGTACGTACGTTCTCATGACCACGCAGTATTCAAGCAGTCAATCGGAATCTGATGTTCCGAATCCCGTCACTCCCGCGTCGACCTACCGTCTCCAACTGGGCCCCGCGTTCCCCTTCGCCGCGGCCGGAGCAGCCGTACCGTACCTCGCCTCGCTCGGCGTGTCACACCTGCACCTCTCCCCCTCACTGGAGGCGGTGCCCGGGTCGGCGCACGGGTACGACGTCACCGACCACACCCGGGTACGGGCCGAGCTGGGCGGGGAGGAGGGCCTGCGGGCCCTGGCCGCGACGGCTCGGGCGCACGGGCTGGGGATGGTCCTGGACATCGTGCCGAACCACATGGCGGTCCCGGACCCGCTGCGCCTGAACCGGCCGCTGTGGGAGGTGCTGCGGGAAGGGCCGCGCTCCCCGTACGCGCGCTGGTTCGACATCGACTGGGAGGCCGGGGGCGGACAACTGCTGCTGCCGGTGCTCGGGGAGCCGCCGCGGGCCGACGGCTTCCGCGTCGACGCGGGCGGGGAGGTGCTGCGGTACGGGGAGGGTGACGCCGAACGGGAGTTCCCCCTGCGGGCCGGCACGGCCGGGCTGCCCCTGCCGGAGCTGCTGACCGCACAGTGGTACCGGGTCGCCTGCTGGCGGGAGGCCCGCACCGCGTTGAACTACCGTCGTTTCTTCACCATTTCGGACCTGATCGGGGTGCGGGTCGAGGACCCCGGGGTCTTCTCCGCCACCCACTCCAAGGTGCTGGAGCTGGTGCGCGACGGGGTTCTCCAGGGGCTGCGCGTCGACCACGTGGACGGGCTGGCGGACCCCGAGGGGTACCTGCGGCGGCTGCGGGCGGCGGTGGGCGGGGACTGCTGGGTGGTCGTGGAGAAGATCCTGGCCCGCCAGGAGCGGCTGCCTCCCGGCTGGCCGGTGGCGGGCACCACCGGCTACGACGCCCTGCACCGGGTCGACGGACTGTTCGCCGACCCGGCGGGCACGGCGGAACTCGCCCGCGCCTACGCCGGCACCACCGGCCTGCCTTCCTGGGGGGCGACCGCCGCCGCGGCGGCGCGGGAGGTGCTGACCGGCGACCTGGCCGCCGAACTGGCCCTGCTGGAACGCCGGGCGGGACCGGAACTCGCTCCCGCGGTCCGGGAGTTGCTGATCGGCTACCCGGTGTACCGACCCTACCCGGGCGGGGAGGTGGCCGAGGTGGCGGCGGGGGTGTCCGGCCTGGACGGCGTACGCGAACTCGTGCTGCGCGACCCGGCCTTCGGGGCGCGCTTCGCCCAGACCTCCGCCGCCCTGCGGGCCAAGTCCCTGGAGGACCGCGCCTTCTACCGCTGGGCCCCGCTGCTGTCGGCCACCGAGGTCGGCGGCGAGCCGGGCGCCCCGGCGGTGTCGGTTGCGGAGTTCCACGCGTACTGCGCGGAGCTGGAACGGGACTGGCCCGCCACGGGGACGGTGCTGTCCACGCACGACACGAAGCGCAGCGCGGACGTACGGGCCCGGATCGCGGCACTGTCACAGGCTCCGGGGGAGATGGGGAAGTCGGGGGAAGCGGGGGAAGCGGGGGAAGTGGGCGAGAGGGGCAAGACGGGGGGTGCGGGCCGCTCCGGGGATCCGCAGCTGGAGTGGGTGGCCCGGCAGAGCGCGCTCGGCCTCGGAGACGTCCCGGATCGGGGACCCCGACTGGAGGCGGCCCTGCTGAAGGCCGCCCGGGAGTCGGGGCTGCGGACGTCTTGGACCGACCCCGACGAGGAGTACGAAGCCGGCATCGCGGACCTGGTGCCCGGGGAGGCGGCGGAACTCCCCGGGCACTTGAGGGAGGCGGCCCGCGCCAACGTCCTGGGCATGACCCTGCTGCACCTGGCGATGCCGGGGGTGCCGGAGGTCTACCAGGGCTCGGAGACCGAGTACCGGGCGCTGGTGGACCCGGACAACCGCCGCCCGGCGGCGTTCCCGCGCGGGGTTCTGGCCGCCCTCGACGCGGGCACCGCCCCGCACGGCCTCGCGGCGGAGAAGCTCGCGCTGACGGCGGCCCTGCTCCGGCTGCGCCGCGACCGGCCCGCGCTGTTCTCCGGCTACAACCCCCTGACGGCCTCCGGCCCGGCGGCCGACCACTGCGTGGCCTTCGCCCGCTCGGCCGACCTCGTCGCGGTGGCCACCCGGCTCTCCCACCGCCTGGCGGAATCGGGCGGCTGGAACGGCACCACCCTGATCCTGCCCCCGGGGCAGTGGCGCGCCGCCCAGGGGGCCCCGGGCGGGGGCACCCACGAGGGTGCTCACGAGGGACGGGTGCAACTGGCGAAGCTCCTGACCGACCTGCCGGCCATGGCCCTGGTCCGGGTGGGGTAGGGGGGAGTCCCGCTCGGTCCGGATCAGGGAGGGTTTGGGGGTTTCCCGTCAGTCTCACTGTCCTTCCGTGTCGGGCCGGGCTGTCAAAGACTGTCGGGAAACCCCCAAAAGAACGGTCCACGGGGAAGTGAGGGAGGGGCGGGTGTCCCGGAGATGTGCGAGCCATCTCCGGCCCATCCCCCAATCCGGCCCCATGCGCGTGTCGGTCCAAGGCCCGGGGGCGGGCCGGACCGTCCGACACGACGACCGGGCCGTTCAACGGGCCCCGGCGCATCGGATCGCTACGCGCTTCGCCCGGCTCGGCGTCTGCGGGACGTCCGGGGCCGGGCATGAGCCGCCCACGGCCGTAGGTCCGGCCTTTCGGCGCGCCGGGGACCGGAGACGATCCGGGATCAGGCCGTACCCGGCCGGCGCCGGGCGTCCCGGCGGCCGATGAGGAACCAGATCGCGCTCCCGAGGAAGGGGGCCACGACGGCGAAGGCGGCCCAGGCCAGCTTCATCGCTCCGGTGAGACCGGACCTGGCGATGCTGACCAGAGCTCCGACGAACAGCACCGCGTAGGCGATACCGACGGCTATGACCACGACCATGGCCACGATCGCAACCGCGTTCTCGCTCGTAGCGGCAAGTGTCATCTGGTCTGCAAGCTGCGGATTCATCGTTGCTTCCTCGTGAAGGCGGATCTCGGCTGACACCAGGTTGTCCGCACCAGAGTGCCCAGAACGTCATACTTTGCTCCCGATTCCGTCATCCGAAAGTCTGACAATCGTCCAGAAATGTACGATCTGGCGAGCCACGGGCCGGCAGCTGCCTTGTCGTGCCGCGCGGCGGCGGGTCCGTGGGCGCCCTCGGGTCTATCTCTTGACGGAGACGATCGACTCTTCGGGAGTGCGCCATGGGCCTCATCCACATCGAGCTGTTCGCGACCCTCGACCTCGTCGGGCAGGCGCCCGGCGGCCCCGACGAGGACCCGGTGGGGTTCCCGTTCGGCGGCTGGCAGGCGCCCCTGCCGGACGAGGTCGCCGGGGCGCAGATCGGCGCCGCGTACGAGGGCACGGACGCCCTCCTGCTCGGCCGGCGGACCTACGACATCTTCGCCGCCTACTGGCCCCACCAGAAGGGCGGCCAGGACAGCGAGATCGCCGGGCTCTTCGACAGCGTCCCGAAGTACGTGGCCTCGCGCGGCAGGCCCGGCCTCTCGTGGGCCGGCTCCACGCAGCTCGGCCCGGACCTGGCCGGCGCGGTGCGCGAGATCCGTGAGCGGCACGAACACGTGAAGGTGGTCGGGAGCCTGAACCTCGTACAGACCCTCCTGCGCGAGAAGCTCTTCGACCGCCTCGACCTCGGCTGCACCCGATCGTGCTCGGCGTCGGCAAGAAGGTGTTCGACGACGGCGCGGTGCCCACCAGCCTCACGCTCCTCGCTCCCCCGGCGGCCGGCCCGAAGGGCGCCGTGTACCTGCGCTACGGGCTCGCCGGCGGCACGCCCGCGACGGGGGACATGAGCGCACCCGACCGCGGCGTCGGGAGCGCCGGCTGAAGCCGCCCCGGCCATCGCGTTCGCCCCCGGGCCCGTCCGGGTGGTCGCGCGGACGCAATGGCGTCGTACGGGAGTGTCCCCGTCCCGCCCCACCCGCCGGGCTCGATCGTGTCTCGTGCCATGGCACCCGGTGGACTCCCCTGGACACGGGCCTCGTGGCGCCCTTGGGTCTTCGGGCCGGCGACGGCGGCGGCGCGGGCGCCGTCTGCCCACCGGGTCGGGGCGTCCGCACGAACGCGCCTGCGGTCGGGGCCGCCGACTTCTACGACAAGGCTTTGGCCAGCGCTTTTGGTGCAGATTCGGGACTGAGCGAGCGGTAGGGGGCGTGCGGGACGGGCATGGCATCCCTTGTGACCCTCCTCCGTGACATGCGCTACCCCACCCCGCAGGAACTCGCCCTGGCCGCCCGGGCGCTGGTGGCCGAACATCCCGACCGCGCCGGGCTCCGCCAGACCGGTGTCTCCCGTGCCGGCCGGCCGCTGTGGCTGCTCTCCGTCGACGGGCGGGGCGGCGGGCAGCGTCGGGTGCTCGTCGTCGCCGGGGCCCATGCCAACGAACCCGTCGGCGGGGCGACCGCCCTGGAACTCGCGCGGCGGGTGGTCCGGGACGGCGGTGGCGGTGCGGACTGGCACTTCCTGCTCTGCGCCGATCCGGACGGCGCCGACCTGCACCGCACACCGCACCCCCGCTCACTGCTGGACTACCACCACAACTTCTTCCGGCCGCCCGGGCCCGAACAGCCGGAGTGGGCCCCGTCGTTACTCACCCCGGACCGGCTCCCGCCCGAGACCCGCACGCTGACGGCCCTCCTCGACGAACTGCGCCCCGTCCTGCAGGTCTCCCTGCACGGAACGGACCTCGGCGGGTCCTGGGTGCAGCTCACCCGGGACGTCCCCGGCCTCGCCGAGCCGTTCGCGAAGTCGGCCGCCGAGCTGCGGATCCCGGTGGAGACCGGGGCTTCCGACGCGGCCGGCTGGGTCTCCCCCGGGCCCGGGATCTTCGTGATGCCGGAGACGGGGGCCGGGCCCGCCGGGGCGTTCCACCCGGAGGACACCCGGCTCAGCACCTGGTGCCACGCGGGCACGACGGCGATCGTCGAAGTCCCCATGTGGGCCTCGGACCTGGTGGACGACCCGGCCCCGCACCCGGACCCGCGGGGCGCCCTGCGGATGCTGGCCGGCCGGCTCACCGAGGACTCCGGGCGGGTGGCCGGCCTGCGCCCCGGAGCCCGGGGCACCGATCCCGGGTCCGCCGCGCTGCTGCGCGCCGTGGACTGGACGCTCGGGCTGATCCCCCGGATCACGGCCGAGTGGACGGGGTCCGCAGCTCCGGCCGAGGCCACGGCGGCTGCGGTCGGCAGCATCGACGCGTTCGGACGCAGACTGTCGCTGCGCGCCGCCGCGATGCTGCTCCGGGTGCTGCGGACCCAGGGGCACCCGGCGGCGCCGGGCCTGGACCGGCTGGTGACGGGGTGGTGCGAGGAGTTCTCGGCCCGCTTCCAGGCCCGCTGGGTACCGGTGGCCACGCAGGTGGAGCACCAGGTCCGGACGGTCCTCGCCACGTACGAGCGGCTCTAGACCGGGCCGGGGACCCGGTCGGCCCCGCCCGTCACGAGCGGGGCCCGTCCGGCGGTCACGCGCCCCATCCCCGGGCGACGACGACCGCCACACAGGCGATCCACGCGACCGCCCCGAGGGTCACGGCCACCGCCGCCCACCTGCCCCTGCGCGCCCGGTCCCGGTACCCGCCGTCGCTCACCGGGGCGCCCCGGACGTGTGCGGGTGGTTCGCCAGCTCGGCGTTCTGCACCGTGACGGCGGACAGGTTCCCGACCGCCCAGGCGAGCCGCCTGGTCTCCGCCAGCGCTTCACAGACCCCGCATCCGGGGGTCGGAACCGGCTCCAACGGGTCCTGCGGGTGCGGGCGTGCGTTCGCGTCGTACACCGCCGCTCCTCTCCGTAGTCGTTCCGCTACCAAGGAGCATCAGCGTGGCCTAGAGTCAAAATCTCTTCAACTTACCGCCGCTGACAGACAAGTTGGGTGTGCACATGGTGTACCGGAAGGAACTGGACCCCGATCGTTCGCCGGGCGCCGCGTTCGGGGCACGTCTACGCAGGATGCGGGACGAACGCGGCTGGACGCAGACCGAGTTGGCCGAGCGGGTGGGCTGCTCCGGGGCTCATGTCTCTGCGGTGGAAACTGGTCGGCGTACGCCAACTCGCCAATTCGCAGCAAGCGTTGACAGAGCCCTGGGCACCGGGGACAGGTTCGAGCGGCAGAGTCAGGCGGTACGGCACACCGCACTGCTGGAAGGGTTTCCCGAGTACGTCAAGCAGGAGGCGCAGGCGGCGGAGATCCGGCTCTACGAAGTGGGCGTCGTCCCAGGGCTGCTCCAGACACCCGACTACGCGGCAACGCTGGAAGCCGATGCGGTACGGCGGCAGGCGATCACGCCCGAGCAGGCCGCGGAGCGCGTCGCGCTGGTGGCGGAACGGCAGGCCACGTTGGCGCGGACACCGTCGCCCCTGATCTTCGCGGTGCTGGACGAGGGGTGCATTCTGCGGCCGATGGGCGGCCGGGCAACCATGGACGCGCAGTTCGAGAGGCTGCTGGAGTTCGCCGAGCTGCCGAACACGGTGCTCCAGATCGCACCCTTCGCCATGGGGGCGCGCAGGCCGTTCAGCCTGCCCATCACCGTGCTGACCCTGCCCAACAGGGCCCTGATCTCCTACGCCGAGTCGGCGCAGCGCGGCCACCTGGAGCGAGAAAGCACTTCCGTTCTCCCCGTGCTGACGGCCTACCATCAGTTGCAGGCCGAAGCGCTGTCCCAAGCGGCATCAGTGGCCATGATCCAGAAGGTACGAAAGGGCACTCCGTGACGAGCGAACCCCACTGGTACAAGTCCTCATACAGCGGCAACGGCGGCCAGTGCATCGAGGTCGCGACCAACCTCGCCGACTCCCTCGGGACGGTCCCCGTCCGCGACTCCAAGACCCCCGGCGGCCCCGTGCTGCACGTGACCGCCGGAGCGTTCGCCGCGTTCGTGGCCGGCGTCAAGGCCGGAGCTCACGGGGCCGTCTGACCGTCGCCGGCCCCGCCGCTCCCCGCCGGAGCGCCGGGGCCGACCCGGGGTCGGCGGGGCGTCAACCCACCGGCCAGGCGTAGCGCCGCTTGGGGTGGGACGCCGCGCCGAGGCGGTCGTAGAACCTCACCGCCCCTTCGTTCCAGTCGGGGGTCTGCCATTCGACGTGGGCGAGGCCCCGTTCGCGGGCGAGGTCCGCCACTGCCGCCATCAGGGCGGCGCCGAGGCCGTGGCCCCGGGCGTCCTCGGCGAGGTAGAGGCAGTCCATGTGGAGGTAGGAGCGGGCGTCCCAGAAGGCGAACTCCTCCGAACAGGCGGCGTATCCGGCGACCTCCCCGTCCGGGGTCTCGGCCAGCAGCACCCACAGCCGGGCGTCCTCCGCGAAGAGCCGGGGGCCGAGACGGTCGGCGAGGCCGGGCGGGCGCGGCGCGGACCGCTCGTACGCGACGTGCTCGTGGATGAGTGCGACGAGGCGCGGCAGGTCCTCGGGGCGGGCGGGGCGCACGGTGGGTGTGGGATTCATGGGCGCCATCCTCCGGCCTGCCCCGTGCGCGGGGCCACCCGGGCCACCGGAGCCCCCGGGCCCACCCCTCGGTCCCTCACTCCGACGAGAGCCGGAACACCATCCGTCCGAAGCCGATCTGGTCGCCGTCGCGGACCACGGCCGAGCCCGTGACGCGGCGGCCGTTGACGGTGGTGCCGTTGGTGGAGCCGAGGTCCTTGAGGATCCAGGCCCCGTCACGCAGGCTCAGCTCGGCGTGCGCGCGCGAGACCGTCTCGTGGCTGAGCCGCAGCCCGTTGCCGGGGTCGCGGCCGATCCGGAGCGGGCCCGCGCCCGGGTGCGGGAACAGCAGCCGGGGCAGCCGTTCGCTCTGCCAGGCGCGCCGTACTCCGGCGGACACGGCCGAGGCCCGGCCCACCCAGCCGAACAGCCGACTGGTCCAGGGGCCTTCGGTGCGCCCGCGCGCGTGCAGGTCGGCGGTGAGGACGGCGAGGTCCTCGGCGCGCCGGGCGACGAGGGCGAGTTCCATGCGGCGCAGGAAGGTGTCGTGCGACAGCTTCCCGAGGGCCGCGCCCTCCCTGAGCTGGCCCAGCGCCAGGTCCCGCTCCTTGTCGGACAGGCGGGGGGCGGGGAAGGCGGGGAACTCGAAACTCGACGTCACAGGGTGATTGTCGGCCCGTCGGGTGCGGAGTGTCCAGAACTCCCCCGGTGGGCCCGGAATGATGGGCACGATTACGCATGCTGGACACCGCCGGAGACGAGGGGACCGTCCGTGCAGTTCGAAGTGTGGGCACCGCTGACAGGTCGGGTCGCCATGCGACTGAACGACGCCGACTACGAGATGACGCCCGATCCGGGCCCGGACCGCGCGGGCTGGTGGACCGTGGAGGCGCCGGCGGTGGACGGCGACCGGTACGGGTTCCGGCTGGGCGACGACCCGGTGGTCCGCCCGGATCCGCGGGGGCGGCGGCTGCCGGACGGCCCTGACGGGCTGTCGGCGGTGGTCGACTTCGGGCGGCTCACCCCGGAGGGCCCCGCGCCGCGCACCCCGTTGCAGGACGCCGTCCTGTACGAGCTGCACATCGGCACGTTCACCCCCGAAGGCACCTTCGACGCGGCCGCCGCCCGCCTCGGGCACCTCTGCGCGCTCGGGGTCACGCACGTGGAGCTGATGCCGGTCTGCCCCTTCCCGGGACGGCACGGCTGGGGGTACGACGGGGTCGCGCCGTGGGCGGTGCACGAGCCGTACGGGGGCCCGGCGGGCCTGGCCCGGTTCGTGGCGGCGGCGCACGCGGCGGGGCTGGGGGTGGTGCTGGACGTGGTCCACAACCACCTGGGCCCCTCCGGGAACCACCTCCCTGCCTTCGGCCCCTATTTCACCGACACCCACCACACCCCCTGGGGCGCGGCGGTGAACCTGGACGCGCCCGGCTCCGACGAGGTCCGCGCGTACCTGACCGGCAGCGCGCTGGCGTGGCTGCGGGACTACCGGATCGACGGGCTGCGGCTGGACGCGGTGCACGCGCTGGCCGACGGGCGGGCGCTGACCTTCCTGGAGGAGCTGGCGGCGGCCGTGGACGGGCTGGCGGTGGAGACGGCCCGTCCGCTGTTCCTGATCGCGGAGTCCGACCAGTGCGACCCCCGGCTGACCACCCCCCGTACCGCGGGCGGGCTGGGCCTGCACGCGCAGTGGAACGACGACTTCCACCACGCGCTGCACTGCTCCCTGACCGGCGAATCGCAGGCGTACTACGCGGACTTCGCCGAGGCGCCGCTCGGCGCCCTCGCCAAGACGCTGACCCGGGCGTTCTTCCACGACGGCACCTGGTCCTCCTTCCGGGGCCGTACCCACGGCCGGCCGGTCGACCGGCGGCGCACGCCCGCGCACCGGTTCCTCGGCTACGCGCAGACCCACGACCAGATCGGCAACCGGGCGCTGGGCGACCGCCTCGCCTCCTCCCTCTCCCCCGGGCTGCTGGCCTGCGCGGCGACGCTCACGCTGACCGGGCCCTTCGTGCCGATGCTGTTCATGGGCGAGGAGTGGGGGGCCGGGACCCCCTGGCAGTACTTCACCGACCACCCGGACCCGGAGCTCGCGGAGGCGGTGCGCACGGGCCGGCGCCGGGAGTTCGCGGCGCACGGCTGGAAGGAGGAGGAGGTCCCGGACCCGCAGGACCCGGCGACCCGGGAGCGGTCCTGCCTGGACTGGTCGGAGCCCGAGGAGGCTCCGCACGCCCGGCTGCTGGACTGGTACCGGACCCTGGTCGCACTGCGCCGCGCGCAGCCGGACCTGCGCGACCCGGACCTGGCCGCGGTCCGGGTCGCCTACGACGAGGAGCGCCGCTGGGTGACCTTCCGGCGGGGCGACGTCCGCGTCGCGGTGAACCTGTCGCCGGAGCCGGTGACGATCGCGCTGGGCCGCAACGGGGTGCGGGTGCTGGCCGCCTGGGAGCCGCTGGAACACCCCGGGCCGGATGGGCGGATCCACCTGCCGGGCGAGTCGGTGGTGGTGCTGGGGCCGTAGGGGCCCTGATGACCGCAGGGGCTAGTCGACGATCGCGAGTTCGCGCGGGGCGTTGTTCAGGCGGCGGCCGCCGTCGGCGGTCACCGTGACGATGTCCTCGATGCGGACCCCGAACCGGCCGGGCAGGTAGATGCCCGGCTCCACGGAGAAGCACATGCCGGGGCGGAGGGGCTGCTCCTCGCCCTCGATCATGTACGGCGGCTCGTGGGTGGTGACGCCGATCCCGTGGCCGGTGCGGTGGATGAACCGCTCGCCGTAGCCGAACTCGGTGATCACCGCGCGGGCGGCCCGGTCCACGTCCTGGCAGGCCGCTCCGGGGCGGACGGCGGCGAACCCGGCCTGCTGGGCCTCGCGGACGATGTCGTGGACGCGCTGCTCCTCCGGGGTGGGCTCGCCGACGTGGACGGTGCGGGAGATGTCGGAGCCGTAGCCGTGCTTGAGGCCGCCGAAGTCGAGGACGACCATGTCGCCGCGCTCGATGACGCGTTCGCCGGCCTCGTGGTGCGGGTTGGCGCCGTTGGGACCGGAGCCGACGACGGTGAAGTCCACCTGGGAGTGTCCGTGGACGCGGAGCAGGTCGGCCAGGTCGGCGGCCACGTCGCTCTCGCGCCGGCCGGCGAAGGGGACGTGCAGGATCTGGGCGTAGGCGGCGTCGGCGGCCTCTCCGGCGGCGGCGAGGCGGGCCAGTTCCCGTTCGTCCTTGACGGCGCGCAGCATCGGCAGGGCGTCGGTGAGGGGGGTGTAGGAGGTGGTGGGCAGCTCTCCCTGCAGGCCGAGGAGGTGCAGGGCCCAGGTGTTGTCGCTGACGCCGAAGCGGCCGTTGACGTCGAGCAGGGGTGCGGTGATCCCGTACGGGTTCTTGCCGTCGGTCCAGTCGCGCAGGGTCAGGGCGCCCGCGCCCGGTGCCTTGGCCGCGTCGGGGGCCTCCAGGGCGGGGACGACGAGGACGGGGTCCTGCCCGGCGGCGAGGACGAGCAGGGTGAGCCGCTCGGTGTCCACGGGGCGGTAGCCGGTCAGGTGGGTGAGGTCCGGCCCGGGGGCGATGAGCAGCCCGGCCAGTCCGGCGTCGGCGGCGCTCTGCGCGGCGGCGGCCATCCGGGCGGCGTAGTCGGCGGTGGTGAAGGGGGCGGTGTCGGTGTGGACCGGGTCAGGAGTCATACGGGGATCCTGCCGCGAGGCGGGCGGCGAGCGCAGCGGCCGCGCCGGACAAAGTGGCGGGCGCGAGCAGTTCCGTACGGTGCACCAGGCGCGGGGCGGCGATCGGTACGCAGACCCCCGCGCCGGCGGCTTCGGCGACGCGGCGGGGCAGCAGGACGAGGCCGTGTCCGGCCGCGGCCAGGGCGCACAGGGCGCGCAGGTCGGTGCCCTCGTAGCGCAGTGCGCGCCGGGCGGTGGCGAGCGGCAGGCCGACGTCGGGGGCGTCGAGCCAGCGGGCGTCGGCGAGGTCGTCGAGGCGGACGGCGTCGCGGCCGGCGAAGGGGTGCCCGGCGGGGAGCAGCACGGCCAGCTCCTCCTCGTCCACCCCGGTGACCCGCAGCGGGGCCACGTCGGGCAGCCGGAGCGGATCGCTGGGGGCGGCCGGGCCGTCGACGAGGCCGAGGTCGCAGTCCCCGGCGGCGACGGCGCCTGGCACCGCGTCGGGGGGCAGGATCCGCAGGGTGACGCCGGTGGCGGGCAGGGCGGCGAGCAGCCGGGGGCCGACGGCGAGCGGGGAGGCGGCGAGGGTGATCCGGCCGGGCGGTGCGGCGGCCAGGCGCAGGACGTCGGCGCGGGCGGCGTCGAGCCTCAGCAGCAGCGGCCCGGCGTGTTCCAGCAGCCGCGCTCCGGCGGGGGTGGGTGCGACGGGGCGTCGCGTGAGCAGCTCGGTCCGCAGGTCGGCCTCCAGCGCGGCGATGTGCTGCGAGACGGCGGACTGGGTGTAGCCGAGTTCCCGGGCGGCGGCGGAGAAGGAGGAGAGGCGGGCCACGGCGACGAAGGTGCGGAGCAGGTGCGGGTCCATGCCCCCAGGATGCCATCAGCATTGCTTATCGAAGGTGCAGGAACAATCGTTGGCGCTGAAGTGGGTTCGACCCACAGGATGATCCACATGACCACCACCGCCACCACCGCCCCGCTCTCCCCCGTCGCCCGGATCGCCCTCGTCGGCGACCGCTCCCCGCACGTGAAGTCCCACACCCGGATCCCGCTCCTGCTCCAGGCGCTGGAGGCGCGCGACGGGCTCGTCCTCGACGCCTGCTGGATCCCGACCGCGGAGGCGGAGGCCGAGGCCGCCGCCGGGACGCTGGCCCGCTTCGACGCCGTGTGGGTGCTGCCGGGCAGCCCGTACGCCAGTGAGGCCGGGGCGCTGGCCGCGATCCGCGTGGCCCGGGAGGAGGGCATCCCCTTCCTCGGCACCTGCGGCGGCTTCCAGCACGCCCTGCTGGAGTACGCCCGTGACGTCTGCGGGCTGCGGGATGTCGCGCACGCCGAGAACGACCCCGGGGCGGCGGACCTGCTGATCGCGCCGCTGGCCTGCTCGCTGGTGGGGCACGAGGGGCTGGTACTGGCGGAGCCGGGCTCGCTCGCCGAGTCCTCGCTGGGCGCCGAACGCTCGATGGAGCGCTACCACTGCAACTACGGCCCGGCCCCCCGGCACCTGCCGACGCTGACCGGACACGGGCTGCGGCTGACGGGCCACGACGAGGACGGGCAGGTGCGGATCGTGGRGCTGCCCGGTCACCCCTTCTTCCTCGCCACCCTCTTCCAGCCGGAGCTCGCCGGGGACGGCAGCAGGCCGCACCCGGTGATCCGGGCGCTGGCCGCGGCCGCGGTGGCCCGCGCGGCCCTGCGCGCGGACAGCGTCACGGCCAGGCTCGCCACCACCCTGGCCGGCACCCGGGCCGCCGGATAACCGGTCGCGGGAGCACCCGTCCGATCGGCTATGCTGTGCATGCACAACGAACGGGCGGTACGCCGCCCTTCGTGGTGGGTGTAGCTCAGCTGGTAGAGCACCTGGTTGTGGTCCAGGTGGCCGCGGGTTCAAGTCCCGTCACTCACCCTTTTCGGTCCCGATGGGGGCCACGAGGTTCTCCTCGTGGCCCCCATCGGCGTATCCACCCGCGCATCCGCCATCGGGAACGCCGCGCCGCCCCACCACCCGGGGAGGCGGACGACAACTCACCCCGGACGGCGCCCCGGTGGCAGACTCGGGACCATGCCCGAGGACACCGCCGAAGCGCTTCAGCACGATGATCACCTGCGCGCGTACGCGGCCCACTACCCCGAGGTCGTCGGGGCGGGGTCGCTGCGCGGCGCGTTGCGGGCGGAGGCCGACCGCGCCGGGTACGGGCTCGACGTCGGGGTCCCGCCGATCCCGGTCGTGCGCCTGACGGCGGCACGGGTGTCGGCCGGCGACCGGGTGGCGTACGTCACGATGGACGTCCGGCGGCGCGAGTTCCGCGTCCACTGCCGGCCTCCCGGAAACGGTGACGGCCCGGCGGTCCTGGGCGGCACCGGGGACCTGTCCGCGGTGGTCGAGGCGCTGCACTCCTGGGTGCGGGGGGCCCGGCCGGCGGAGCTCACCGCCCGCTGGCCCTTCCTCGCGGCCCGGGAGGCGTCGCCGTCCGGGGCGGCCGGGGCCGTCGAGGGGCCGGGCGCGGTGGCGGCCAGGTGGGAGCGGATGCGCGAGTCCGCCGCCACGTTCCCGTATCCGGGGCGGCACGAGCTCGTCGAGGCCGCCTTCCGCGAACCCCGTCTGCGGGTCCTGTCCCCCGGTCTGAGCATGCAGTGGCTCCGCTTCAGCCGTCGCGCGACCCCGCCGGTCCGCGTCGGGCTGCCCATGGTCATGCCGCTACCGGACGGACGCCGCTACCGGGTCCGGACGTCCGACGGCGAGCTGCGGGAGGTCACCGGCGCCGCCGAGGCCGTCGCGGCCGTCCTGGACGGCCTGCCCGAGGACGTCACGGGCCCGCCGGACGGGCCCCGGGACCGGCCGTCGGGCCCGTGACGCCCCGCGCTCACCGGGCGCGCAGGAAGGCCTCCACCTCCGTGGCGAAGGCCACCGGGGTCTCGTGCGGCGGGTAGTGGCCGGAGCCGGGGATCGTGACGATCCTGCAGTTCGGGTACCAGGCCTGCCAGGTCGCGCGCATCACCTCGGCGGTGAGGGCGAGGTCGTACTCCCCGACGAGGACCAGCACGGGCACGGTGTTGCCCTTGACGGCGGCGGACAGGTCGGCCGGCTGCCAGCTCGCGAGGTACGCCGCGAAGGCCTCGGGGCGGGAGACCGCGAGGGAGTGCGCCACCATCCCGTCCAGCCAGTGGCGGCTCGCGCGGTTGCCGGTGACCAGGTCGAGGATGGTCCGGCGCTTCTCGGGGTCCTCGGCGGCGCCGTAGAAGAGGGCGTGCGTCCGGTCGTCCATCGCGTAGGGGGAGGCCGGGACCGGGGCGAGCCCGATCAGCTTCTCGATCCGCTCGGGGGCACGGGCCAGCACCTGCTGGACGGCCTTGCCGCCCATGGAGTGGCCGAGCAGCGAGAAGGTGTCCCAGCCGAGCTGATCGGCGAGTTCGAGTACGTCGCCGGCGATCTCGGGGAGGCTGTAGCGGCCGGTGACGTCCCGGCGCTCGCCGTAGCCCCGGTAGTCGAGGAAGACGTACGAGAACCCCTCCGGGTCCAGGTGGTCCAGTACGGAACCCCAGTTCGCGGAGGTCCCGAACCAGTCGTGCAGCACGATGACGCGTACGGGCCCGGTGCCGATCCTGCGGTGGGCGATGGCCATGCGTTCTCCCTCGGTGACGGGGCGGACGGAACCGACGCCGTACGTCCTGCCCAGCGGGCCTACCATCACACCGTGACACCGACATCCGGCCGGGAGCCGCTGGTCATGGGGGACTTCTCGCGGCCCGACGGAGCCCGGCACCCCCACCACCCCCGTACGTACGAGATCCGCGACCCGGACGAGATCCGGGCCGTCACCGCCACCCGGCCGCACGCCGTCGCCGACCGGACCATCGAGTGCATGTGCGGGGAGTCCTGGGAGGACCCGCACCTCACCGCGGAGGCCCTCCGGCTGCGCGACCCGCTGTCCCCCGACGGGATCCCGGCCCGGCACCGCGCCCGGTGGGCCGGGGCGGCCCCCGGGGCCCTGCGGGAGTACGCCGGTGCGCTGGTCCGGGGCGAGGAGGACCCCGACCGGCCGCGGGGCGTGCCGCTCGCGGTGGTGTTCGGCTGGCTGGGCACCGTACGGGAAGAGCCGCGCGACGCGGCGTGGCTGCTGGCCGAGCGGGGCCCGGAGCGGCTGCTGGCCGGCGCGCCCACGCCGGAGCTGGCCTGGGCGGTACGGGAGACGGACCGGGCGGGACTGGAGGGGGCCGTGCGGTTCTTCGCGAGCGAGGGGTTCACCACCCGCCACCCCAAGCACCGCCGCGTCGCGGACACCGCCCGGGACCTGCTGCTGCGGTACGCCCGCAGCCACCGCCCCGGCGACCTCGCGGTGCTGGAGCGGCGGCTGCTGCGTACCCCGGAGGACCGGGTCAGACGGTCTTGATC
Organism: Streptomyces sp. M-16; assembly: GCF_052114405.1. NCBI lineage: Bacteria > Bacillati > Actinomycetota > Actinomycetes > Kitasatosporales > Streptomycetaceae > Streptomyces > Streptomyces sp. M-16. The sequence continues at coordinate 31,452 of NZ_JBFRER010000073.1, forward strand.
GCCGGGTCGGAGACGCCCGGGGCGCCCGTTTCCACGTGGCCGGCGAAGCGGCGCAGGAAGGTCGCGTCGGCGTCGGAGACGACGCCGACGTCGTACCAGCGGCCCGTCGCGCGCAGGTCGACGGTGGTGGAGACGGTGGCGCCGGGGTTGACCTTGAAGGTCTGGGGGGCGCCGCCGTAGGCGTTGGTCACGGTGAGGTTGACCGCCGCGGTGCCCCCGTTGGTCAGGGTGAGGGCGAGGTTTCCGGCGGCGTCCACATGGCGGGCCGTGACCTCGGGGCCGGCCTTCTTCGCCGGGCCCTTCCAGGTGCGCAGGAAGCCGTTGGGGCCCCAGACCGTGAGGTCGATCTTGTTGCCGGTGGAGCTGCTGGTGCTCCAGGTGTCGGAGAGGGTCCTGCCCGCCTCGACCGTGTAGGGCCAGGGGCCGTCCGTACGGTTGCCCGAGGTGCTGTGGAAGTGGGCGCCGAGGGAGGGGCCGGAGGAGAAGGTCAGGGTGAACTTGCCCGTGGACACGGTGGCCTTGCCGTCCACGTACGGGCTGTAGCCGAGCGCGCGGGTCGGCTTGGAGCCGGCCTCCTGCTTCGGCAGGGTGCCCGTCGCCGGCGGGACCGGGTGGTAGGACGGGTGGGCGTTGTGGTCCGGCGGTACGTAGCCGGCCGTGGACGGGAGCGCCGCCGGGGAGGCGTCCGCCTGGCTGAAGTCGAACGCCGAGGTCAGGTCACCGCAGACGGCGCGGCGCCACGGCGAGATGTTGGGCTCCTGCACCCCGAAGCGCTTCTCCATGAAGCGGATCACCGAGGTGTGGTCGAAGGTCTCGGAGCAGACGTAGCCGCCCTTGCTCCACGGGGAGACGACGATCATCGGGACGCGGGGGCCGAGCCCGTAGGGTCCGGCCGCGTAGCCGGCGCTCCCGGCGTAGAGGTCGCGGGTGACGTCGGCCGTGGACAGGCCCCAGGCCGAGGACGCCGGCGGGTACGGCGGCACGACGTGGTCGAAGAAGCCGTCGTTCTCGTCGTAGGTGATGAAGAAGGCGGTCTTCGCCCACACCGCCGGGTTCGCGGTCAGCGCGTCCAGGACCTGGGAGATGTACCAGGCGCCGAAGTTGACCGGCCAGTTCGGGTGCTCGCTGAAGGCCTCGGGGGCGGCGATCCAGGAGACCTGGGGCAGGGTGCCGCCCACGACGTCGGCGCGCAGCTTGTCGAAGTAGCCCTCGCCCGCCTTGGCGTTGGTACCCGTACGCGCCTTCTCGTACAGGGCGCTGCCCGGCTGGGCGTTGCGGTAGCTGTTGAAGTAGAGGAGGGAGTTGTCGCCGTAGTTGCCGCGGAAGGCATCGCTGATCCAGCCCCAGCCGCCCGCCGCGTTCAGACCGTCGCCCACGTCCTGGTAGATCTTCCAGGAGACCCCGGCCGCCTCCAGGCGCTCGGGGTACGTCTTCCAGCCGTAGCCCGCCTCCTGGTTGCCGAGGACCGGTCCGCCGCCGGTGCCGTCGTTGCCCGTGTGTCCCGTCCACATGTAGTAGCGGTTGGGGTCGGTGGCGCCGATGAAGGAGCAGTGGTAGGCGTCGCAGACCGTGAAGGCGTCGGCGAGGGCGTAGTGGAACGGGATGTCGTTCCGGGTCATGTACGCCATGGTCGTGGCCGTCTTGGCCGGGACCCACTTGTCGTACTTGCCGTTGTTGTAGGCCTGGTGGCCGCCGGCCCAGTCGTGGTTGAGGCCCTCGACGAACTGCATGCCCAGGTCGTTGACCTGCGGGTTGAAGGGGAGGACGTCCTTCGTGCCGTTGGACTGGTAGAAGACCGACTTGCCGTTGTCCTGGAGGACGGGCCGCGGGTCGCCGAAGCCGCGGACGCCCTTCATCGAGCCGAAGTACTGGTCGAAGGACCGGTTCTCCTGCATCAGCACGACGATGTGCTCGATGTCCTGGATGGTTCCGGTAGTGCCCTGCGCGGGGATGGCGGCGGCCCGCGCGATGCTCTCGTTGAGCATCGTGGCGGCGGCGGTTCCGCCCGCGATCTGGAGGAACCGGCGTCGGTTGAGTTCAGCCATGGGTGACGACCTCTGGGGGTGAGGGGGGGAGTCGAGGGGCGCCCCAAGGACAGCGGCCCCGGGGTACCGCACGGAGATCCCCGGCTGACGCGGGGCGGTACAGCGGGCGAACGGAAAGCCCTGTGCAATGCCGCGCGGTGGCTGTGCGGCGGCCGTGCGCGGCCGTGCGGTGGTGCTGCGCCGGCGCTGCGGTGGCTGCGGTGGCTGCGGTGGCTGCGCGGAAAGCCTGCCGCGCGTGCCGTTCGTCTGGTGGAATGACCTCCTCGACACTGCACGGGGGGCGCAGAGCGTATGGCGGGGACCGAGTACGGCCGTTCCGCCGGTCCGTCGCGCGCCGCGCCGCCGGCACGGGGGCCCGGGCCGGGAGTGGCACGGTACGGGGAACCACGGGCCGCGCAACAGACCCGTGAACCACAGGAGTTCGCCATTCCGGGTGCGCCCCCGGTCCGGGCGGGGGCGGGCGCGTGAACCTTCCGCAGCTCCACTACGGCTGGGCCCCGCCCGGACCCGACGGCTCCGGGTTGCGCTTCACGGCGGTCACCGACGGCGTCCCGGCGGCCCTGTTGCGGGAGGCGGAACGGCTCGTGGCGTACGAGGCGCCGGAGCCGGGCGGGGCCGTTCCGGAGGCGCTGAGCCTGAGCCTGCTCTCCGACGGCAGCCGGCTGCTGGCCCGCTCGGCGTACACCGGCGGCGACGGGACGGGCTACCACGCGCACGCCGTGCACCTGCCGCAGCGCGCCGGTTCCGGCCCGGTCCGCGGGGCCCTGCCGATCACCTCCTGGGGGTCGCCGCAGTGGGCGGCGCGGACCCCGCCCGGCGGACCCCCGCCGCCGCTCGGCGCCGTGCCCGTCCCGGGGCGGCACGACGGCGCCGCGCTGGCGGAGTTCGTGGCCGCGCGGGAGGCGTGGCTGGCGCCGTTCTTCGCCGATGTGCGGCGGCTCGTGGAGGAGCCGGGCGCGCCGCGGATCGTGCTGGTGGAGCCGGACAGCGCGGCCGTGGCCCGCTGGGTCATGCTCGCGTGCAGCGTGCTGCCGCACCAGCGCGGGCAGTGGCTGACCTTCACCACGTACACCGCCCGGCCGGGACTCGCCCCGCAGGGCCTCGTCGGCGTCCTGCCCGGGGAGGGGACGGCCGCCGCCCTGGCCGCCCTGGAGGAGGGGTGCCGGATCCACGAGCCGGGGCGCGGGCCCTTGCCGGGGGCCGGCGGGGCCGCCGGGGACGTCTTCGACGTCTGGGCGGGGACGGCGGCGCGGATCTGGCTGGCGCGGCGGCCGGAGCTGTTCGCGCAGGTGCGGCAGCTGCCCGGGGGGCCGTACGAGGCCGGGCCGCTGGCCGCGCTCGCGCTCGGCGCCGGGATCCGGCTGGACGCGGCGGGCCGGGCCGCCGCCGAGGCGTGGACGGCCGCGCACCCGGACCCGTCACCGGCCCGGCTGCGGGCGGCGCTCACCGACCCGGACCGGGAACCGGACGCGCTGGCCGGGCTCCTGCGGGAGGCCGCGCGGCAGGGAACGGACACCACCGGGGAGCTGCCCGAGGTGGCGCGCAGGGTGGCGTTCGCGCTGTTCACCGACCCGGCACGGGCGTACGGGGAGGAGACGCGGGCCGGGCTCGACGGGCTGCCGGTCCTGCGGGCCCTCGTACTCGACCGGCTGGACGCGCTCGCGGCGGGCGATCCGGCCGCCGGGAGGGCGCTGTTCGCGCGGACGGGGCTGCGGCTGGGGGCGGCGGAGGCCCTGCCGCACCTGCGGATGTGCGCGGCGGCGGAGGCGGTCGTACGGGAGGCCCCGGACCGGCCCGTGGCGCTGGATTCGCTGCTGCGGGTCTCCGGGGTCTCCCCGTACGCGGAGCCGCTGGTCCTGCGGACCGCGGTACGGCTCGTGTGGGGCGGGCTCCGGCCCGACCCGGACGAGGCCGGGCTGGTCCTGGCCACGACGGGGGAGGCGGTCCACCGCGCCGCCGGAACCTGGGACCTCCTCGCCCCGGCGGCCTCCCCCGCCCCGGACCTCCCTGCCCCCTCCCCCGCGGCCCGGGCGGCTGCGGACCCGGCCGACGGCCGGGACGGGACCGGACCCGCCGCCCCGCGCTCGACGGCTGACGGGACAACGGAGGGGACGACCGACGGGTCGGCGGACGGGACGCCGGACCGGGCGCCGGACGGGACGCCGGACCGGGCGCCGGACGGGACGCCGGACCGGGCGCCGGACGGGACGCCGGACCGGGCGCCGGACGGGACGCCGGACCGGGCGCCGGACGGGACGCCGGAC
>NZ_JBFRER010000074.1:0-39483 GCF_052114405.1 Streptomyces sp. M-16
GCGCGCCGAAGACGTGCGTGAACCACTCACGCAGGAGCAGAGGGGATCCAGGGCGGCGGGTGAAACACCCGTGCCGCCCGGCGACTCATCCAGTTCTACCGACGCCCCGACCCCCTGGCAAAGACCCCACCTACTACCGACCCTCGCAGGACGTACCCACGAAGCCGGTACGAGATCTGCCGAGCAGCGGAGACACCGGGCCTTCACCGGCTACTACCCCGCTTCGCATGTGACGTGAGTCCTATGGGGCGGCTCACCCCCGAGGCGCTCGAATGTCACTGAAAGTCACGAGTTGTGCCGCTTCGTCCGCCATGAGGTCGAGGTCGTTGACGCCGCGGGGCGGGGCAGAAACCCGCGGCTGGGGCCCGGACCTGCCGTGGCCGTCCCCCGGGTGCGCCTCAAGCCGCCGGGGCCGTACACCGATCCCCCCTCGGGCGGCCGGCCGGCGGGCCGGAACGGGCAGCGCCTGAGCCGTGACGGCCATATCGCCGGCCCCGCGACCCGAACCCGCGGGCGCGACAACGCGCCCCGGCAGTCGTAAGGACCACGCCGCGTGTCAGGCGAGGGGTTCGACATGTGGGTGCGGGATGTTTTCCGGGGCACCAACGCCCGATAGGCCTGATATCTACGGAGGTGCCCGACATGGACGCGCACGGCGGCAGGCAGCACGGGCCGGACGGGGAACCAGTGCGCGGCTCCGCTGACCCGAGGCCCGCACCGCCACCTCGGCCCTCGGCCACCGAGCGGCTCCGGGCCACGGCGGAACGGGCGCGGGCGGCGGGCCCACCGCCCGGCCCCGCCCGGCCGGAATTCTGGCGGAGCCCCCTGCGAGGCCCCTGGCTGACCGGGGTGTTCGGACTGGCCCTCCTGGCCGGGATCACCCTCCTGTTCATCACGGGCCTGCTGTCGTACGCGGCCTACAACCCCGACCTCGCCGTGCGCAACGACCAGACACCGGACAAGGGGTGGCTCGGGTTCTACCTCTTCACCTGGCCGACCTCTCCCTACTGGCTGTACCGGCTCACCCAGGGCGTGCACACCGTGCTGGGCGTGGCCCTCGTACCCGTCCTGCTGGCCAAGCTGTGGTCGGTGATCCCGAAGCTGTTCGAGTGGCCACCCGTGAGATCCGCCGCGCACGCCCTGGAGCGCCTCTCGCTCCTGCTGCTGGTGGGCGGCGCCGGCTTCACCTTCGTCACCGGCATCCTCAACATCCAGCTCGACTACATCTTCCCGGGCTCCTTCTACACCCTGCACTTCTACAGTTCCTGGGTCTTCATCGGCGCGTTCGTCGTCCACGTCGCGTTCCGTCTTCCCCGCGCCTTGCGTGCGGTCCGGTCCGGCGGGAACCACCAGCCCGCATCCGGCTCCCACGAGGCCGCCGGGCTGGTCTCGCCACGTCCGGCCCGTCCGACGATCTCCCGCCGCGGGGCGCTCGCCATGGTCGGATCCGGCTCCTTCGCGCTCCTCTTCGTGACCGCCGGGCAGAGCATCGGCGGCTGGTGGCGACAGACGGCCCTGCTGGCCCCGCACGGCCGCGACCCCGGTACGGGACCGAACGGCTTCCAGATCAACAAGACGGCCGCGTCCAGCGGGATCCGGCCCAGCGACATCGGCCCCGCCTGGCGGCTGACCGTGCGCGGCGGCGGCCGGCAGGTGGTACTGACACGCGAGATGCTCCTCGCCCTGCCCCAGAACGAATCGGCCCTCCCGATCGCCTGCGTGGAGGGATGGTCCACCCCCGACCAGCAGTGGTCGGGCGTACGGCTCAGCGACCTCGCCGCCCTCGTCAGGCTCGGCACCGACACCCCCCAGGTCCTGGTCGAGTCGGTGCAGCGCGGAGGTTCGTTCTCCTCCGTGGTCCTCGCGCCGAACCAGGCCCGTGACCACCGTTCGCTCCTCGCGATGCGGGTCAACGGCGCCGATCTGTCCCCGGACCACGGCTACCCGGCGCGCGTGATCATCCCGGCCGCTCCGGGCGTCCACAACACCAAGTGGGTCACCCGCCTCACCTTCGGAGAGCCCGTATGACCCCCCGGACCCCTCGTTCCGCCCGTTCCGCCCGTTCCGCCCGTTCCGCCCGCGGCGCGGCTTCGGCCTTCCGCCACCGCTACGGTGCCTCCCCGCTCCACCTGCTCCTCGTCCTGGCCTCCTTCGCGCTCGCCGTGTACGCCGGGATCAGGCTCCTGAACGGTGACACCCTGGGCGTGGCGATCTGGTTCGTGGGAGCCGCGCTCGTGCACGACCTGCTCCTGCTCCCCTTGTATTCGCTCACCGACCGGGCGGCCCAGCGGCTGCTACCCGGGCAGCACCCCGCCGGTGAGAGCACGCCGTGGCCGAGCATCAACCACCTGCGCGTCCCGGGTTTCATCTCCGGTCTGCTGCTCCTGGTGTGGTGGCCGCTGATCCTGGAGCAGGGCGGGCACTACACCGCCTACACGGCCCTGCCCGCCGACGGATTCCTCACCCGATGGCTCCTCATCACCGCCGGCCTGTTCATCGGCTCGGCCGCCGTCTTCCTGATCGGGACGTGGCTGCGGCTGCGGCCCCGGCGCAGGGAGGTCCGCGCTCAGGCCCACGCACGCAAAGCCACGAAGTGACGCTCGCCCCGGGGGCCGGTCCACCGCTCGGTGGCCGACCAGCCGGACTCCCGGGCGAGCCGTTCCAGCGCGGACGGACCCACGGCGGCCCACGAGAACACCGGGCTCACCGCCCGTTGCCCGGCGTACAGACGCACCCGCCGGCGTTCGTTCACCTCCGTCGCGGACACCTCCACGATCAGCAGCCCCCGGTCGCACACGAGATCACCGATCCGCCGCAGCAGCAGGCCCGGGTCACCGCCGATGCCGATGTTCCCGTCGATGAGCAGCGCCGTACCCCAACTGCCTTCCGCCGGCAGCGGGTCGAACACCGAGCCGCTGCGCGCGGGACCGCCCCTGCACACCGTGGAAATCACAGCCGAGGTGCACACGTCGATGCCCAGTACCTCGCTCCCCCGCCGGGCCAGGGCTTCCACGAGGCGACCCGCCCCGCACCCGATGTCCAGCACCCCACCCTCACACCGTGCCAGTACCGACTCGTCCCCCACGTCCGGCGGCCCGGTCCACCGCACCACTTCCAGGGGAAGGAGCCAGCCCTCCCCGTCCCTGAGCGAGAGGTCTCCCTCCCGCGAGTCCATCGCCTGCGCGTAGGGCCTCCCGTTCCACGGCTCCGACCGGCCCGTCGTCCCCGAAACCGCGCCAATCACACCCGACTCCTTCTCCCGCACCCGCGCCCGCACCCGCACCCGCACCCGCACCCGCACCCGCCACATGACAGCACGTAGACGTGCGATGCGGCAGGATCCCGGGCGGCCATGGATCTCGTGTCCGTTCCCGACACGCCTCAGGCCTGAACCCGCGGGCTCGTCGGGGCCGTGGCCGAAGCCCACCACGGCGACGCGCAGCCGCCCCCGTCCCGCCGACACCGGCCGCCGCCCTGTCCGGGGCCCTCTGGTCCGATCAGGTGGCACCGGTGTGACGCACCAGAGCGGGTGATCAGGCGGATCGATTCGCCACCGGAACCCCTCCTGGGGGCGGGCACGCACCACCCCGCGATCACCTCCGGAAGGGACCTTTCCCGTCATGAGGCTCCGCTCCACCGTCGGCGCCTGTCTCGGCGCCCTCACCCTGGTCCTGTCGATCGCGCGGCAAGTGCATCAACCTCTGTCACCCTGGAGGTCCGCTCCGTCCGCTTCGACGCCCCTCAGGACTGAGGGGCGTCCGAAGGCGCGGGCCGCCCATCGGTGCGGCCGGTCCCGCTCGGCTACCGCGGTGATCGGGCCGGCGGCGCGGAGCACCGTGTCGAGGACACGGTCCGGTTCGGCGGCGTAACAGTGGGCGAACCACGCCATGTTGGCCTCGACCACCGCCCAGCCGCCGTCGGTGAGCCGGCCGATGTCCAGGCATACCGCGCTGGGCAGACCGGCGGCCGTCGCGTCGAGGACCGTACGGCCGAAGGCCCGGCTCTCGGCGTCCAGCGGAGCCGGGTCGAGGCGTCCGTGGACGGCGTAGCGGCTACCGGTGACGGCTTCGCCGTCGAGGACGAACAGCCGGTACTCGGCGGCGAACTCAACCACCCCGCTCACCAGGACCGGCGTGGAGCCGTCGAGCCGGCCGGGCAGGCTGGTCCCGTCCTCGTGGACGGCGGCGGGCAGCAGGTCGATCTTGGCAGAGGGCGGCTTCACGAAGGCCCGTTCCCGCAGCGTCCGGGCCTCGGCGAGGGTGGTGAGCCGTAGGCTGCGCCGCAGGAGGGGGTGCGGTACGTGCGTCAGCCAGTCGTCGGCCGGTTCGAGCAGCCCGAGGCCCAGCGGGCCGGCGAGGCGTGCGGCCGCACGGGGGCCTCCGTACCAGTGGACCCGTCGTCCTTGGGCGCGCGCCGCCCGCTCGGTCACCTCGTAGCCGCGCCAGGCCGCTGCCCGGGCGATGAGTTCGGCGGTCGAGGTGCGGGGCGCGGACAGGAGGAGGACGGGCGGGGTACGGGCTTCCATTCCCGTGAGCCTAACGGACCCCGGTCACCGGCCGAACGAGCGCCCGGAGACTCCGGCTTGCGGGGTGAGGGGCGCGCGGAATGCCGCCCGGATCCTGCGCGCCGGCCCGGCCCGCCCGGGCCGGCGCGCGGTACGCGAGGATCCGGGGGACCGTTCAGGGGCGCACCGGGTCGTGGCCGGACGGGCGCGAAGACCTCGAAGAGGAGTGGTGGATGGCTGCGATCGTGTACTTCCGGAAGATCTCCGAGACCGAAGAGGGCGTGGAGTACGAATTCGGTGACGACCCCGACGACTTCGGGCGGCGATTGACCGTGGACAAGGCTTCCCGCACCTCGACGGTCCGGGACGCGCTGGTCGACCACACGTTCCTGAAGGCCTCGCGGAAGCTCAACGCCCTGCACACGGAGCGGGGCGTGTGGCCGGAGCGAGGGATGAGTGTGAGCTGATCACCGCTGCCGCGGTTCCGGTCAGGCCCGCGCCTCGCCCGGATCCCGCCTGGCCGACGGGGGGATCACCGTGGGGGCCAGCCGGTCCGGCCGGGCACGAGGTGGAGGGGGCGGTGCTCCATGGGTGCCGGGTGGAGCGGCTGGTGGGGGTGACCCGCAGGCGCCGGGTGGGCCGCCGGTGCCCCGCTGCCTGAAAGGGCCTGGACACGGYCGACGGCGCCGGCCACCAGCTCGGTGAACCAGATGTTCCGGTCGGGCCCGGCCGTGATGTTGAAGGGCACCTTGTCCGCGCCTCCCGGGACTTCGAACTCGGTGATCTCACCGCTCCCGCTGATCCGGCCGATGCGGCCGGACTGCACGGCGTACCACATGTGTCCGTCCGGACCGCGGGTGATGTCGTAGACCTGGTAGTCGGGGACGGGCACCGGGAAGAGCTTGATGTCACCGCGCGGGGTGATGCGTCCCACCGAGTTCAGCCCGCTCGCGGTGAACCACATCCCGCCGGGTCCGGCCGCGATGCCGCTCGGGAACGAGAAGTCGCTGGACAGCGGGAACTCGGTGACGTGCCCGGACCGGCTGATCCGGCCGATCTTGCCGGAGAACAGCTCGGTGAACCACACGGAGCCGTCGGGGGCGGCGGCGATGTAGTACGGGAAGCCGTCCGGCGTGGGGAGGGCGTACTCGGTCACCGTGCCGTCGACCGTGATCCGTCCGATGGCGTTCGTTCCCGACTCGGTGAACCACAGCGCGCGGTCGGCGCCGAGCGCGATCCCGAGGGGGTAGCGGCCCGGGCCGGGCAGTGGGAACTCGGTGACCTGGCCCTTCGTCGTGATCCGGCCGATCCTGTTGCCGGTGTATTCGGTGAACCACAGGGCACGGTCGGGGCCCTGGGTGATGTTCTGGGGGATGCTGTCCGCGTTCGGCAGCGGGTATTCGGTGATGGCGCCGCCGGTCGTGATGCGCCCGATCCGGTTGGCCCCGGACTCGGTGAACCACAGGGCCCGGTCGGGGCCCGTCGTGATGCCGGCGGGGAAGCTGTCGGGGGTCGTGATCGGGTACTCCGTCACGTTCCCCACGTCTGCCCGTGCCGGGGCGGTGGTGGCGGCGACGGCGAGCAGCGCGCCGAGGGAGGCGGTGAGCAGCCTGTGCAAGCGTCGTCGGAGCATCAGCGGGTACGGCATGGACCGGGGTCCCTCTCGGTGGGCGGCAGGCAGGCGACATGTGACGGCATATCAGCTTGCGTCCCGTGCCCACCCCAGCGCACGCACGGGTCGGCCRCGAACCGCCCGGCTGCCGTACCGGAACGGCGGCCCGAGCCCCGGGGCGGCGTCCCCCGAGGGTCGCGGCGTAGGGGTCCGGCCCGTTGCCGCGCCGCTCCGGTACGAGGTCGAGGCCGAGCCCGGCGTGGAAGTCCCGGCACGCCTCCAGCCGGGTCGGGTGGATCACGAGCAGGTCCGTGGTCAGCTTGAGCATCCCTCTGCCTGCCACCAGCCGGTGCCGTCCATCCTCGATCCGGGTCGTGCCGCCCGCCGGGGGCTGGAGTCCATGCACCGACCGAAACCGTCGCCCCGGGACCGGGTCTCCCGCGACTCCCCTCAGGAGTAGACGATGGGGCAGCCGCGCCGGATCGAGTGCTGGGCGGCGCGCAGAAACAGGGCGACGTAGAAGGCCGTTCCCAGGTCCTCGCTCCATGGTCCCGGCCGGGTGGCCGCCAGTTCCTCGGCCGCTCCGTCCAGGAACCACCCGGTCAGCTCGAGGTTGTCGCACGCCACCGGGATGTCGGCGGGCAGGCTGATGGCGGCTGCCAGCCGCTCGGCGAGGGCCAGTATCCGGGGCGCGCCGGCGATCACGTCGCACCCGGCGTCGACGGGCAGCCGGACGTCCTCGTCGAGGGGCACCGGCACCAGCACCGTCCAGCCACAGAGGGAGTCTGCCTCTTCGGGCGAGAGGTGTGCCTCGCACAGCGCACCGAACCCGTCCATGGAGGGAACGAGCTTCTCCTCGAAGGACTGCCCGGAGCCGCGGACGAACGCGGCCTCCTCGGGCACGGACAGGTAGGGCGGCAGCCCGCGCTGCTCCAGCTCCCGGTTCAGGGCCGAGGCGACGGCGCCCCGATCTCCCTCTTCCTCACCGAACCACTCCTTCGCGCCGACGCCGACCAGGTAGATGCCCATGGCCGCAAGGTACAGAGCCGCACTGACATCCCGTTCCGCCCGGACCGCCGGAACGGTTCCCTTTCCTCGCCGACGAGGTCTTCCGGATCCAGACCGGGTACGAAGCGCTCTGGCCCGAGATCCCGCGCGCCCCCAAGACCCCGATCGCCCGGCCGGAGACGGAACGTGCCGCGATGACCGCCCTGGTGCGACGGGAGTGGCGCCGCGGCGGGCGCACAGGAACCGCTCATCGCGTGCGCCCGTCATCTCCACGGGGATCACCACAGGCTCAACAACCCTTTCGTCCTTCACCACCGAGGTCCGAGGAGATCCATGGCCGACACCGTCAACTCACCGGCCGCACGCTTGCACGAACTGCTGGTGGCGCTCCTGACCGATGGCGCCGCCGTGTCGGTACCGGTGCACGACGCCCCCTCCTCGCTCGCGCGTGACGTCCCGGGCGCCCCTCAGAGCGCCGACGCCATCACGGGTCTCCACGACGTCATCGCGCGCGCCGCGGCGCTCGGCCCCGAGGGCACGTGGCTGGTCGCCGCGGGCCATGCGACCCTCGGCGGCCTGGCCCTCGCGCACGGGCAGGCGGACCAGGTCGTCTTCCACCTCGACGCCGCGGTGACCGCCGGCTTCAACGACTGCGTGGCGCTCCACGTCGCCCCCATACGTCCGCTGCACCACGATCCCAGGTTCCGAGCGCTGTACCAGCGGATGCGCGTCACCCAGGCCGACCTCGACGAGTTCTTCTGGCTGCACCGGGAAATGCAGATCATGACGAGGGACGCCCAGAACGCGAGCGTCGAGAACATCGGCCGCCTCGACACCGGGGTGTCGCTGCTCCCGCAGGCCCCCATACCGACCCGCGAACCGGACACCGCCGGCGTCCTGATCACCCGCATCGATCTCGCCGCGACCCAGACCGCCCTCCGACAGGCCGCCCTGAAGGCGGAGTTCCAGCGCAGCTCCGGCAACACCAGCCTGAGTCTCATCGACGACTCGTGGGACGACTCCCTTGCCAGGCGCGACGCCTGGCACGCCGAGGAGCTGGAATCCCGGCGCGAGCGGGCCGCCGCGGCCCGCGCCTTCGTCGAACGCCCCGACGCCGGCACCGTGCTCATCCCCTGCCCGCCGCTGGGATCGATCACCTACCCGGGCTGACGCGGGCCCGTCGGGTGAACCCCTCCTCCGTGGCCTCCGGGTTCCCCCGCCGGCGGGGGAACCCGGAGGCCCGGGGCTAGCGGTCGGGGTGGCGCAGGCCGGTCAGCAGTACGTCCAGGGCCAGGTCGGTGGCCTCCGCCAGCGGGGTGTCGTCGAGCAGGGAGCCCAGGGCCAGTGTGGCCAGGCCGTGCACCGTGGAGAAGGCGACCTGGGCGAGCCGGGCCGGGTCGCCCGCGCGGACGGTGCCCTCCGCCTGCGCCTGCGCGATGAGCTCGGCGGTCGTTTCGAGGCTGCGGTGCCCGAGCTCCCTGAGTTCGGCGCTGGAGTCGTCGGCGTGCTTGGCGCTGAACATGAGGTCCAGCAGGGGTGCGTGGGTGACCGCGAATTCCACGTACGCCCGCCCCAGGCCGGCCAGGCGCGCCGGCACCGGCCCGGGCGCCTCCGCGGCGGTCCGCAGGCGCTCGTTCAGCCGGGTGAAGCCGCTGACGGCGAGGGCGTCCAGCAGCGCCTGCCGGTCGCGGAAGTGGCGGGACGGCGCGGCGTGGCTGACGCCGAGGTCGCGGGCCAGGGCGCGCAGGGACAGGCCGTCCACACCCGACTCGGTGAGGACGGTCTCCGCGCGCTCCAGCAGAGCGGCCCTGAGGCTGCCGTGGTGGTAGGGCCCCTCGTTCAAGGCGGGCTCCCCTCTCCAGATGTTGTCATTGACTACAATGGTGGCATCGCCTACATTCGAGACCATCAACACGTGGAAACGGAGCAGCCGACCATGCCTATGACATACCAGGGAACCGTGGCCCTGATCACCGGGGCAAGTGCCGGCCTCGGTGTCGAGTTCGCCCGCCAGTGGGCCGAGCGCGGAGCGGACCTCGTACTCGTGGCCCGCCGCCTCGACCGGCTCGAAGGGCTCGCGGCGGATCTTGAGAAGCGCTACGGCGTCACGGCCCACGTGGTCGCCGCCGACCTCGCCCGGCCCGGTGCCGCGGCCGCTCTTCGCGCGGAGCTCGACGCCCGCGGGATCACGGTCCACACCCTCGTCAACAACGCCGGGTTCGGCAGCCACGGCCCCTTCGTCCGGCAGGACGTCTCGCAGATCAACGAGATGATCCAGCTGAACGTCGTGGCCGTCGCCGAGCTCACCCGGGCCTTCCTGCCCGATCTCGCGGCCGACGGCCGGGGCGCGCTGGTCACCGTCGCGAGCACGGCGGCCTACCAGCCGACCCCGGCGATGGCGGTCTACGGCGCCACCAAGGCCTTCGTCCTGAGCTTCACCGAGGCCGTCGGCTACGAGACCCGTTCCTCTCCGCTGCGGGTGCTCGCCGTATCGCCGGGTCCGGTCAGCACGGAGTTCTTCGACGTCGTCGGCAGCCGCGACGCGGCCGTCGGCCGGATGGCCACCCCGGAGCAGGTCGTGACCGCCACGCGCCGAGCGCTGGAGCGCGGCAAGACCCCGCCCAGCACCGTCGCCGGCCTCGCCGGCCGCGCTTCCGCCCTCGCCTCCGCCCTCACGCCGCGGCGCCTCACCCTGGCGGTGTCGGGACGGATCCTCAAGGCCTGAACGCGCTTCGGCGGGCCCCCGGAACCGGGGACCCGCCTCCTGCCCGGCCGTCGGCCGGGCCGTGTCAGCGCTTGGCGATCTGCTGGAGTGCCGCGCCCTGGTAGCGGGCGCCGGCGTTCCAGAGGATGAAGGAGCTCATCTTGTTGGCTTCGGCGGCCTTGATCTGTGCGGCCACCTCGGCCGGCCCGTAGGTGCTGCCCATCGAGAAGTCCTGCAGCCACGGGACGATCTCGGTCTGCGTGTCCTTCGCCTGGCGGGCGAAGTCGGCGAGCGAGCGCTGCACGATCGCGTACGGGGAAGTGTCGGGCTGTGCGACGCCGTACTCCCCCGGCGCCCAGTGGGACGGGTAGACCATCGGCGCGACGTAGTCGGTGACCTTGACCAGGGCACCGATGTCCTGTGCGATCTCGGTGGGCCGGGTCGCGGCGATGCCGAAGACCGAGACGCCGAGGTACTTGGCGTGGGGACGCAGCGCGGTCCGGGTGTCGGCGACGAACGAGGTGATGGACTGCTCGGGCGTCGCGGTGCCGATGCCCGGGAAGCGCATGTGCGACAGCGGGCCGTCCGGCCTGCGCACGTAGTCGTAGAGAACGTCGTCGAAGCCGAGCCGGGCCGCCTCGACGGCGAGGTCCTGGTTGTACTTGCGGACCGTGGGGTTCGCGAAGTTCGTGAAGGACAGGGCGCCGTAGTGGCCGCCGTCGTAGGGCTGCCCCGACGGGGTCAGCACGAGCTGGTCCTGGTCGCCGGCCTTCCAGGCGGCCGCGGCGAGCTTGGGGTCGCGGAAGGCCACGATGCGGCCGATGACCTGGGCGCCGGCGGCGTGGATCTCGGCGATCGCCTTGCGGGCGTCGTAGTAGCCCTTGGCGGCGCCGATCCGGCGGGCCAACGGCACCTGGGACGCGTACCCGACCTCGCCGTCCTCGTCCTTGACGTCCAGCTCGACGGCGTTGAGCTTTCCGCTGCGGACCAGTGCGAGGACGCCGCCGCGCAGCGTGTCGTCGCCCCAGCCGATGGCGGTGATGTGCGCGGCACGGATCATGGGGCGGCGCCCCCGGGCGGACACGTCCTTGGTGGTGGTGTTTCCGGCGCGGTCCACCGCCTTGACCGTGACCAGCGGCGTGCCCTTCGGCACCACGGCCTTGAAGGCACCGGCCTTGTCGACGGGGACCTTCTTGCCGTTGACGCTCACGTCGGCGTCACCGGAGGCGTTGCCGGTGATGGTCACGGGGGCAGCGACGTTCTTGATCACGGGGTCGGCCACCTTCAGCTCCGGCGGGGTGGTGTCCACGCTGAAGCCCACGACCTTGCGGTACGAGGCGAAGGGGAGACTGCTGCCGCCCGCCACCACCAGGGTGTGCCGGCCTTCCTTGAGGTGCGGGAGGCCGATCTTCAGGCGGGCGCCTTCGGCGGTGAGCGGGACCGCCGCGCCGTCCAGGGTGGCGTGCGGCTTGTTTCCGCCGCCGGGCGCACCTGCGGCGAGATAGGCGCTGACCTGGGCGGCCGCGCGTGCGTCGAGAACGGCGCCGTCGCTCACGCCCTGGATGCCCGGACCCGGCGCGAGGAACGTCCAGGCTCCGACGCCCGCACCGGCCAGAGCGAGCGCCCCGGTCGTCGCTATGAGGGCGCCGCGGCGGGCCGGGCGGCGGAGACGGCGGGAGGAGGCGGAGCGCGGTATGCGGGTACGGGGCATCGTGACGTCCTTCGTGCCGGGGGTGCGGGCCTGATGCTGTCTCCATTCATTGCCGCTGCGTGGGCCGGTCGACTGCTTCCGCCGATATTTCACACGAACGGCCCGGATCGCCTGCGGCGTGGCGGCTACGCCATGCAGGGGACAGTGCGGTAGGGAGCCTCCCTGCGCCGGTAGGTATGGCGCGACACCTACCTTTCGGAAAGGCTCCCGATGCGCCACCCGCTCATCCCACTCGGCGCCCTGGCAGGCGCCGCCGCCCTGCTCGCCACCGGCTGTTCCGCCGGGTCGTCAACGGCCACCGGGCACCCCCGTACGACCGCCTCGCAGGCGGCGGTCGGCCCCGCCGCCGCGAAGGGCCCGGCGGAGGTAGGCGCCAACGAACTCGGCCAGGTGCCGGTGCTGATGTACCACCAGCTCACCGCGAAGCCGACCAGTGTCTACGACCGCACACCGGCCGATTTCCGGGCCGAGCTGGAACGCCTCGCACGGGAGGACTACGTGCCGGTGACGGCAGGTGACTTCCAGACGGGCCGCATCGACATCCCGGCCGGCACCCACCCGGTGGTCCTGACGTTCGACGACTCGACCAACAGTCAGGTGCGGCTCGGCGCGGACGGCACCCCGGTCCCGGATACGGCCGTCGCCATCCTGGCGGAGACCGCGAAGAAGTACCCCGCGTTCAAGCCGGTGGCGACCTTCTTCGTCAACGCGGACGCCTTCTCGGCCACGGGCTCGGCCAAAGCCCTGACCTGGTTGAAGGCGCACGGGTACGAGGTCGCCAACCACACCGACCGTCACGAGAACCTGCGCTCCCTGGACCAGGCGGGCGCCGCGAGGGCGATCTCGGCCGGCCAGCAGGCGATCGAGAAGGCCGCACCCGGGACGCGGGTCACCTCGCTCGCGCTGCCCTTCGGCGCCATGCCCGAGCCGGCCGGGGTGGCCGCGCGGGGAACGGGCTACCGCTACGACGGGGTGTATCTCGTGGGGGCCAACCCGTCGGTCTCGCCTTTCGCGAAGGCCTTCACACCCGGCGCGATCCCCCGGATCCGCTCGGCGGGGCCGAAGGACGAGGATGCCGAGTTCGGTTCTTCGCGCTGGCTGGACAAGCTCGCCGCCGGAAAGAGCCGGTACGTCTCGGACGGGAACCCCGACACCGTCGCCTTCCCGCGCGCCGCGCAGAACGAGCTGTCGCCGGCCTTCGCGAAGCGGGCCCGCCCGTACTGAGCGGTTGGCGCGGAGTACCGCCGGGGTGGTCGCCGGTATGGTCGCCGCTGTGCGGGGACTTCCCCGAACACCGCGCGTGCACACGGCGTTCACCCGTCCCGGTCGTGATCGGCGCGGGGGCCCACGCCTTCGTGGGTGATGAGTCCGCCGGGGCGGTACCGCTTCACCGCTCCCATGCCGAACCGCTCGAAGGCCCTCACCCGGACTCCCCCGCGATCCCATCGGCCACGAGGTCGCCGGGGCCGAACCAGCGGGTGAGCGTCTCGGTGAGACCGGCGCCGCCGGCCCAGCAGACGTAGCCGTCCGGGCGGACGAGTATGGCCTCGGCGTCGGTCTCGCCGGATTCCGCCCGGGCACGCACGTGGGTGACCCGGTCGCTCCAGGGGGCCGCGGCGGCAAGCGGGGCGTCGGTGAGGTTGAGCAGGACGCCGCGTCCGGAGCGCGTCAGGTGGCTGAACCGGACCCGCTCGCCGTCGACGACGAGGTCGAGGTCGGGCATCCGCAGGCCCAGCAGCGGATGGGCCGAGGCGTCGGGAGACGGGAGGCAGAGGTCGAGCCCGGCCATCACACCGGCCATGTACCGGTTGGCGTCGGGCAGGCGGAGCAGGTCAGTGAGCACGTCGCGCAGCTCGCCCAGCCCGCCGTCGCGCTGCGGCCCCATGATCACCCCCTGCGCCCGGGTGAGGGCCAGCACCCGCGCGGCGACGGGGTGCCGCTCGCTCTGGTAGGTGTTCAGCAACTCCTCGCCCGCATCGGCGCGCAGGACGGCGGCGAGCTTCCAGCCGAGGTTGAACGCGTCCTGCACCCCGAGGTTGAGCCCCTGGCCTCCGGCCGGGGAGTGGATGTGCGCGGAATCGCCGGCGAAGAACACGCGACCGTGGCGGTAGTGCTCCAGCTGCCTGCTGGCGTTGCTGAACCGGGAGGCGTAGCGGATCTCGGCGACGTCGAGCGCCCCGCCGTGGGTGGCACGCAGTACCTCGCGGACCTCCTCGGCCGTCACCGGGGCGTCGCGCTCGGCCAGCATGGTCCGGGGGCCGCTGAAGATGAGCTTGTGGAGGCCGTTCGCCAGGGGCGTGATCATGGCGAAATGGCCCTGGGGCGTGGTGTGGATCCGCGAGCTGATGTGTCCGGCGGAGCTGGTGTCCACGTCCCCGGTGAGCAGCAGATCGGCGGTGGCCATGCGGACGGTGGCGGCCTCGCCGGGGAAATCGGCTCCGATGATCTTGCGCACGCTGCTGTGGGCGCCGTCGCAGGCGACGAGGTAGCGGCCCCGTACGGACAGGTCCCCGCCCGGTCCGGTCACGGCGATCGTGACGCCGTCGGCGTCCTGTTCGAGGCCGGTCAGCCGGTGCTCCCTGAGCACCTGACCGCCGAGCTCGGTGAGCCGGTCCTCCAGCACCGCCTCCAGTTGGTCCTGCGGGAGCAGGACCGGGTGCGGGTACGGGGTGTCCCACGCCGCGTAGTCCAGGGGGACGGGCAGTCCCGCGAAGTGGCCGCCCTCCAGCCGATAGTCGATCGAGCGTCCGAGCGCGTCGTCCAGCAGACCGCGCAGCGCGAGCATCTCGGCGGTCCGGGGCTGGATCGCCCCGGCGCGGGACTGGAGGTTGCGGCCGGGCAGCCGGTCCAGCACGACGGCCGGGACGCCGGCGAGGGCGAGTTCGGTGGCGAGCGTGAGCCCGGCGCCGCCGGCCCCGACGACGATGACACCGGTGACCTGCACGTTCATGGAGCCTCCCAGGACGATTCCTTCACTTGGTAGAGAACTATACCAGGTGCAAGTTTCTCCTCGGTACCCCTATTGGTATCGTGGGCGCATGACTGAGCAACTTGGGCTGCGGGAACGCAAGAAGCAGCGCACCCGACAGACGATCTGCGAAGCGGCGCTGCGACTGTTCCTGAGCCGCGGCTTCGACGACGTGTCGATCGTGGAGATCGCCGAGGCCGCCGAAGTCTCCAAACGCACGCTGTTCACCTACTTCCCGACCAAGGAAGACCTCGTCCTGCAGCAGTTCGCCGACCACGAGGACGAATCGGCCCGCGTGGTCCGCGCCCGCCCGGCCGGTACGAGCCCCCTGGCCGCCCTGCACGCCCACGAGCTCGACGCCCTGGCCCGGCGGGACCCCGTCACCGGGCTCACCTCCGACCCGGACGCCCTGGCCTTCGCCAGGCTGCTCAGCACGACGGCGAGCCTCAGCGAGCGGCTGCTCCGGTACGCCGGACGCAGCATCGCCGCCCTCGCCGAGGCGCTGGAGGAGGCCGGCGCCGACGAGCTCACCGCGCGGCTCGCCGCGGTGCAGGTCGTCACGGTCCTGCGCGCCCTCGCCGACCGCAACAGTGACCAGGTGCAGGCGGGCCGCCCGGCCGACGACGTGTACCCCGAGGCCGTCGCCGCCGCCGACCGGGCCTTCCTGCTCCTCGGCGTGGGCCTGGCCGACGCCCTTCCCGCCTGACACCCGGGCAGGTGCCCGCGGCGGCCCGCAACCGCCGCGCGCGGCCGCACGCGGCCTCGTACGGAGCGGACCGTGTCCGGGCCCACGGGGCGTGCGGGGCCGCCGCGCCCGCTCGGCGCGGCGGTGGAACCTCCGGGGTGTCCCCGGCTGTGAGGCCGTCAGCGCCCGAGTGCGCCACGGACCGTCAGTCCGTGGTGGCGGCGCAGGCGGCGCATCTCCCACCAGGACAGGGCCGTGACCGTGACGGGGGCGCCGAGGACGAAGACCGCCCGGACGCCCGCCGGGACCTGCGGATAGGCACCCGTGACCAGGTCCAGCAGCGCCATCTCCCACACCAGTACACCGGCGAGGACGGGCGGCACCACCTCGTGGATGTCGGCGGTACGGAAGACGTGGACGAGCGAGAGGCCGATGCCGTAGAGCGCGAACCCGATCGACCACAGGCACAGCACCGCGATGACGATCTTTCCGGGCAGCCCGACGGCGTTGCGCAACCCCGCCAGTTCCGGGGCCATCGCGAGCGCCGAGGTGCCCATGGACGCCATGATGGCCACCACCGCGCCGAGTGGACGCAGGGCCCGTCGCAGGTACACGCGCCGCAGCCCACCCCTGGCGGCGGCCACGAAGCCGCCCACGACGACGGGGAGGGTGCAGACCAGTACCAGGACGCTGGACCAGCTCTGGTCGAGACGGTCGTCCGCCACGGCCTTGACCCCGTCGGCGCTGATGACGGCCTTGTACGTGAGCATCAGGCCCACCCAGGCGACCAGTCCCAGCACGGTCCGCCAGAGTTGGAGCCTGCGCACCTGTGGATCGTGCACGATCCCGCGACGTGACGGACGGAAGGTCCGCTGGGCGGCGTACAGGGGATTGAGGATCGCGCGCAGGATCTTCCTGCCCCGGGAGGGCTCGACGGGCGGCCGCAGGTACGGGGGGTACGGGGCGTACGGGGATCCCTGCGGCGGGACCGAGTACGGGTACCCCTGCGGCGACGCCGGGCCGACCTGGGCTGGCCGGCCCGTCGGCTGCCGTCCCGCCTCTCCGCCTGCCCGGTCCCCGTACCCGCCCCCGCCGTACCCGCTCACCGCTACCCCGCCGTCCCGCCGCCCTGCCCTGCCGATGCCCCGCATCGTAGTGGGCGACGCGCGTGGCGCCAGGGCCGACGGCCCACCCCSCGTCGTCCCGCCGCCGGGACCTCGGCGGCCGCCGCACCGGCGGCTGCCACGGGTCCGGCCGGTGCCGACGGGGCCGGGCCGGTTTCCGCCGACCCCCCGGGGACGGCCCCAGGGACGGAACGGTACGGAACCTGACCGGAAACGGGCTCCCGGTCGGGGCCCGCGTCCGGTCGGCCTGGACGGCTGTGAGAGGGTCGGCCCGGTTCGGACAGGGGCAGTGCGGGAGGCAGCATGAACACGGCAGTGGTGCTCGTGGCGGACGACGACGCCGCCATCCGGCGTTCGCTGGAGCGCGGACTGCGGCTGAGCGGATTCACCGTGGTCCTCGCCGAGGACGGGCCCGGCGCTCTCTCCCAGGTGGACGCACGGCCCCCCGACGTGCTCGTCCTGGATGTGTCCATGCCGGGGCTGACCGGTACGGAGGTGTGCCGGAGCCTGCGCGCACGCGGGGACGAAACCCCCGTCCTGATGCTGTCGGCCCTGGACGAACTGGCCGACCGGGTCGCCGGGCTCCAGGCGGGCGCCGACGACTACCTCGTCAAGCCCTTCGCGCTGGAGGAGCTGGTGCTGCGACTGCACGCCCTGCTGCGGCGCAGCCCGGCGCGCAGCGAGCGGGACGTGCTGCGCGCCGGACCGCTGGAGATGGACCAGGCGACCCGCCAGGTGCACCACGGCGGGGCCGAGGTCCACCTCACCCGGCGGGAGTTCGAGCTGCTGGCGGCCCTGGTGCGCAACGCGGGCATCGTCCTGACCCGGGACCAGTTGCTGGACCGGGTGTGGGGCTACGACTTCGAGGTGCGCACCGATGCGGTGGACACCTTCGTCAGCTACCTGCGCCGCAAGCTGGAAGAGGGCGGACGCCCCCGGCTGATCCACACGGTACGCGGCGTCGGGTTCGTGCTGCGCGTGCCCGGCGCGGGGAGCGGATCGTGAAGCTCGCCACCCGGATCGCGCTCTCGGTCACCGTGGTCATGCCGTTGCTGGTGCTGGCCGCGGGTCTGCTGGTGCTCGGGCTCGTCAGCCGCGACCTGCGCCAGCAACAGGACGCGCGGCTCCAGGACGGTGCCTCGGCCGTCCTGCCCGACGTACGGGCCCTGCTGGCCGCCGACCGCAACGGCCGGCCGAAGGCGGAGCAGAACCAGCACCGCAAGGTGCTCGGTGACGTCCTCGACGCGGGGATCCGGGTGCGCGGCGCTGACGGAGCGACCGTCCTGGAGGGCGGTCCGCAGCCCGACGCGGCGGTCCGGCTGCCCGACCTGACCCCGCAGGGCCCGGTCACGGTCCGCGCCAAGGGCCACGCCTGGCGGGTGCTGAGCGTGCCGGTGACCGGCGCCGCGCCCGGGAACCTGTGGATCTACACGGCGGCTTCGAGCACCGACCCGCAGGTGGCCGCCGTACGGCGGCGGGTGCTGCTCGTGGCCCTGCTGGCCGCCCCGGTGTCCGGACTCCTCGCGTACGGACTGGCGGGGCGCGCCACCGCGTCCGTACGGCGGCTGAGCCGGCGGGCCGCCGGACTCGACCCGGCGGCCGGGGCCGCCGCCTTCGTCGGTACCCCGGTGAACATCGCCGAGGTGGACGAACTGTCCGCGGCCATCGGCCAGCTCCTCACCCGCTACGACGAGCAGGCGACGCGGACCGCGCAGGCGCTGGACACCGCCCGGTCCTTCTCTTCCGCCGCCTCGCACGAGCTGCGTACGCCGCTGATGAGCATGCAGACGGACCTGGACGTACTCGCCGCCCACCCCGACCTCTCCCCCGGTGAACGGGCCGAGGTGGTGCGCGACCTGCGGAACGACCACGCCCGGCTGCTGGAACTGCTCGGCGCGCTGCGGATGCTCGCGCTCGGCGACCTCGTGGAGGTCTCCGCCTTCGCCCCGCTCGACCTGTGCGAGCTGGTGGACGCGGCTGCCGACGAGGCGGCGCGCCGGCACGGCGGGTCGGGGCTGGTGCTGGACGTGGAGCTGCCGGCGGAGCTGCGGATCTTCGGATGGGACTCCGGTCTGAAGATCATGCTCGCCAATCTGCTGGGCAACGCGGTGGTGCACGGCCACCGGCCGGGCCGGCCGCCGCGGGTCACGGTCCGGCTGCGCGCGCAGGGCGGTTTCGCAACTCTCACGGTGGACGACGAGGGGCCCGGTGTACCGCCCGCCGAACGCGAGGCCGTCTTCGGCCGGTTCCACCACCGGCCCGGCAGCCCGGGCTCCGGCCTCGGGCTCACCCTGGTGGCGCAGCAGGCCGCGCTGCACCGGGGCACGGTCAGCCTCGGCGAGGTACCCGGCGGGACGGGCGCGCGCTTCGAGGTGCGGCTTCCGCTGGTCTCGGACGACGAACCGACGGTGCGGCTGCCCGCACGGCGCGACTGGATCTCCCGGGGCGACTGATGGGGGCGGGGTTCGGACGGCCCCCGGGAGCGTCCGGGGAGCGGCGCGGTGCGGCCCGTGCGGCCCGTGCGGCCGGTCCGGCCGGTCCGGCGGTCACAAGGAATCCACAAAAAGGCTCCCTAGCCTCCTGCTCGGTCGGCGCGCCCACGCGTCGGCCCGTCGCACCGAAGGGAATACCACCATGCTCGCGAACCGTAGGACCGCCGCCGCGATCGGCGCCGTCGCCCTGGCCGGTGCACTGCTGTCCGCCGGCCCCGCGCAGGCCGAAAGCGCCTCGCCGAGCCCGGCCGCTTCGGCGAAGTCCGCGCCGAAGGGCGACGGYGCCAAGTCGATCTGCAAGCGCCTGCCGAAGACCGAGGCCCGGATCAGCGCCTCCCTCACCCGGCTGAACGGCGACGCCACCGTCGCGGGCTCGGTCGCCCGGCTGGAGCAGCGCGTCACCGAGGCGAAGAACGCCGGCCACACCGAGATCCACACGTACCTCAACGACCGCCTGACGTTCCGCAAGAACCTGGTGCCGACCCTGCAGAAGCGCCAGGAGGACCTGAAGGCCGTCTCCACCTGGTGCTCCGCGCAGGGGTCCAAGTGAGGTCCGCCCGGCGCGGTGCGGCCGTACTCACCGCCCTGGCCGCCGGGGCCGTCCTGCTGCTGACCGGCTGCGGGGGCGGCACGGCCGCCCACCCGAAGGCGGAGCAGTCGGCGGGCACCGACGGCCAGGCCGCCGACATGCAGGCGAAGCTGGACGCCGCCGACAGCGCGGCCTCGCAGGCGGATACGGACGCCACGCAGAACAACTGACCTCGGTCTCGACGGCCCACCCGGCACACCCCCGGGTGGGCCGTCGTCGGCGTACGGGGGAAAGGCTGCGGCGCGCCGCGGATGAGCGTCTCCGGTTCGGTGGCCCGGTCCGGGGCCGCGCGACGGCTCCCTCCCGGCGCGGTCCCGAACACCGGAGGGCCCCCGGTGGACCGGCGGCTCCGGGGGTGCCCGCGTACGGCGGAGAGGGCAGGATTCGAACCTGCGTGGATCCCGATGGAACCCGAACGGCCGATGGCCGGTCCCCGATCAACCACTCCGGGCACCTCTCCCTCGCGACCGGGCCCGGTCACTCTCCCGGTCACGACAACCAGACTGCACCACGTCCCCTGACCCCGCGCTGACACGCCCGGCGGACACCCGCGGCACGCCCTGCCGACAGAACCCGCGCAGCCGTGACGGCAGCCACTCCCCCGCTCCGGGTCCGGCGTCACGGGCCGTCTACGGCCTTCCGCAGCTGGTACAGGTTTCCGGAGTCCGGGCGACCGACGTGCCGGTAGAGACGGGGCGTCCGGTCGGTGCCGCCGACGCTCCACACCTGCCGGGAACACCCCGGTACGCGGACCCGGACCTCTTGGGTCCAGGCGTCGCGTCCGGGCTCGTACGACCAGGTGCCCGAGCCCGAACACCTCCGTGACGGGCCGCTGGGCGGATCGTCGGGGGCGTGTTCGCCGACGCCGGAGGCCGTGACCCGGCCGTCCGAGGTGAAGACCAGCGTCCCGCTCGTGTGGTCGACCCAAGTGCCGGCCACGGTCGACGGACCGATCGCCGGCGGCTCGTAGGCGGGCAGCAGGCCTGCGGCGAAGGCGAGGGTGCCGAGGAGGCCCGTTCCCGCCACCACCGCCGCACCCCACAAGGCCACTTGCCCGACCAGTCCCCGGCGCCGGATCCGGGCGACCAGACCCCCCGGCGAGAGCGCGGCCGTCGCCACCGCCCAGAAGACGAGCGCGCTCCGCTCCTCCACGTGGTTGTACGTCGCGGAGGCCACGACCGGTGGTGCCATCAGGGCTGCCACCACCACCGGTACCCACCACGCCTCGCGTCCGCCGATCCGACGGCCGGTCAGATCGGCCAGTGCCACGGCCGGCAGTACGAAGACCACGGACAGGAGAACGCGATCACGCCGGTGATCACGCTGAACGAGAGCAGCCCCGCCGCCAGGGCGGAGCGGTCGACCGGAGTGTCCGGCGGGGGTTGCGTCCGGACGTACAGGAGGACCACCACGAGGGCGAGCGCGCCCTCCAGCCAGCCCACCAGCACCGAGACCACCAGCACCCGGCCGTACGACCGCTTTTGATCCACGGTCACCCCTCCCTCGTACTGCGTCGAAACGAAACGAACGTCCGCCCGGCCGACTACGGGCATCCATTCTGCCCAGTCGGGCTGAACATGTTCAATTAATCTTCCGGGCGCGGCGGCGGCGCCTTCGGCCGGCATTCCGGAACGGCAGACATCCGCGAGATCCAGCTGAATCGTTTCGACAGCTCAGGACGGTATCGGGTCACCAACTCCCGGGGATCCTCATGAAAACCGACAACTCCGGTTACCTCACCGCGCACGACCTCGTCCGGCCGCCCGCAGCACAGGACGCCCGCCCCGAAGCGCGCCCCGCCGTCCGGCTTACGCGGCACCACGGCCGGCACCTCACCCGCGACACCTTCACACCTGGAGGCATCCCCATGAGCACACCCCAGTGGCAGCAGCTCACCGACCACCTCATGACCGTCCCCGAACAGATCTACGAGGGCTGGAACAGCCACGACGGATGGGACAACTACACGCGCTGGGGCGAGGAGTTCGGCGAGGACGGCGTCGCCTGGTGCGTGATCTTCGACTGGTGCATGTACCACGACGCCGGTCTCGACGCGATCGTGCCCAAGGTCGACAACGTGAGCGGCTTCACGGCGTGGGCCAAGGCTCGCGGTCAGTGGTCCGACTACCCCTCCGTCGGCGCCTGGGTCAACTTCGGCAACGGCGCCCACACCGAGATCGTCACCGGCTTCGACGCCGACACCGTCTACACCAAGGGCGGCAACAGCATCCAGGCCGGCTCCGCCGACCACGGCCAGGGCAACGGCGTCTGGTCGCACTCCAACCCGCGCCGCAGCAGCTACGTCACCGGCTACTTCGCCCCCCGCTACCCCGACGGGCAGTGCCCGCCCACCGCCGACCCCAGCGATCCCCGCGGCGGCCCCGCCGTCACCTCCTGGCGCTGGACACCCCCCGCGTCCGACTTCGAACCGTTCCCCGGGGACGGGTTCTTCACCGCCGGCCGCCGCAGCCCGATCATCGCCGCCATGCACGACCGGCTCGTCGACGTCGGCTGCGACCGCTACCGCAGCACGGCGAACGCCGACGTCTGGGGCTCGGGCGACGTCAACTCCTACCAGGCCTGGCAGCACCAGCTCGGCTACACCGGCTCGGACGCCGACGGCACCCCGGGTCCCACGTCCTGGGCCAAGCTCAAGGTCCCCAAGGCCGAATCCTGACGCGAGCCGCTCCGAGGCCGCCGGCTTCCCCGGCCGTGCCGCACATGGCGTGCGCCCGGTTCGCCGTCGCCCGGGGCGAGGACGGCCATCAGCGGCAGCGGGCCGCCCGCGCCCCGGTCCGCTCCAGGGCGACGGCACCGGCGACCCAGCCTGTCCGGCATGTGCGCGGGCGGCCTGCCGGACTTCAGCGCACCGCACATCGCATCGGGCCAGAACCACGCCGTGCGGCGATACCCGGAAGCCGTACCGGACTACCGGACCACCCCCTCCCGCTCCACCCGCGCCGCCCCGTCTGACCGGCTCAACGGTCCGGGGCCGGAAGTTGACAACGTTTCAGTTTCGGTGGCCGAGAATCTGGCCAAAAGACTTCCAGCATGATGCGACATGTGAAATTTTACATGTCACACATCAGCTGCCGTGTCCCCAGCACGCGGCACGACGGCCCCGGAGGCCCCCACAGATGCATCCCTTCCGCATATCGAAGGCCGGCGCGCGCAGACTTCCTGCGCTCGGCGCAGCCGTCTTCATTGCGCTCGGCCTGTTCACGCCGCCGAGCCAGGCCGCCTCCGTCGGCGCCACGGCCCCGGCCGGTGCGAACGCACGTGGAACCGCGGCCTCTGCGCCGCGGTCGATTCCGGTCCCCAAGTCACCCGATGCGCTGCGCAACAGCTCGCGCTTCCGGATCTCCTCGCAGGACAGCGCCGACGAGGCCGCCACGGCCCCCGCCCCCACCGCCAAGCCCGTCAAGGCCGACAAGAGCGACAAGGCCGACAGGCAGTCCTCGGCCGCCGCCGGGGCCGAGTGCGGCGACCTCTCCGGCGTGATCAACGCCACGGGCGGCGCGTTGGTCCAGCAGCTCAAGGCCCTCCCCCGGATCGACTGTACGTACCCGCTGTTCGGCCTCACCGGGGAGAACGCTCGGAAGGCGTTCCGTGAAGCCCAGATGGTGACCGTCGCCGACGCGCTGCGCGACGCTTCCGCCACCTACTCGGGCAACAACAGCGCCGCCATCGGGCAACTGGTGCTGTTCCTGCGCGCCGGCTACTACGTGCAGGACAACCACGCGGACGTCGTCGGCGACTACGGCACGGCGCTGGACGGCTCGGCGCGCGGCGCGCTCGACGCCTTCTTCGCCTCTCCGCGCAGCAAGGACGTCACCGACGCGAACGGCGAGATCCTCAACGAGGTCGTCACGCTGATCGACAGCACCCACGCCGCCGGCCGGTACGCCGGCGTCGTCAAGTGGATGCTCGGTGCCTACGACGGCACGTGGCCCGCCCAGATGAACCTCGCCATGCAGCACGTCGAGTGGGTCGTCGAGAACGGCTTCAAGGCCAAGAGCGACGCCCGCGGCTGGCGGGCCGCCCTCAAGGCCGACCCCGCCATCCTCGACACCTGGGCCGGCTTCATCACCCGCAACGGCGCGGAGCTGAACCGCCTGGACGTCGTCAGCAACGTCGGCCGCTACCTGGGTTACGCCCTCGACGTCCCCGAGCTGAAGGACCGGGTCCGGCCGCTGCTGAAGGACCTGATCAACCGCTACCCGAACGTCGGCCCCACCGCGCCGATCACGATGAACCTGGGCTGGTACACGCGCCAGTACGACAGGAACAACTGCGCGGCCTACGCCATCTGCGACCTGGGCGAGCGCGTGCTCCCGGTGATCCTGCCGATCCAGCGCACGTGCACCCCGGGCCTGAAGATCCGCGCCCAGGACATGTCCCCCGGCCAGCTGGACAGCACCTGCACCAGCCTGGTGAACCAGGACGCCTACTTCCACCGGGTCATCGGCGACAAGGGCCCGATTCCCGGTGACGTGAACACCAACCTGGAGGTCGTCGTCTTCGACGACTACACCCAGTACTCGCTGTACGCCTGGGCCATCTACAACATCGACGTCGACAACGGCGGCATGTACGAGGAGGGCAACCCGGCCGCGCCCGGCAACCAGGCCCGCTTCATCGCCCACGAGGCCAGCTGGCTGCGTCCCGACTTCCAGATCTGGAACCTGAACCACGAGTACACGCACTACCTCGACGGCCGCTACAACATGGCCGGCGACTTCGATGCCGGCCTGACCACGCCGACCATCTGGTGGGTCGAGGGCATCGCCGAGAACATCTCGTACGGCTACCGGGGGGCGCGCAACGCCGACGCGATCGCCGAGGCCGCCAAGAACACGTACAAGCTGAGCGACCTGTTCGACACCGTCTACAACCAGGACGGGGACCCCGACGTCAACTCGAACCGGGTCTACCGCTGGGGCTTCCTCGCGGTCCGCTACATGCTCCAGGCGCACCCCGCCGACGTCGAGACCGTGCTGGGCAAGTACCGCACCGGTGACTGGAACGGTGCCCGCACCTTCCTGAAGCAGACCATCGGCACCGGCTACGACGCCGGCTTCGCCACCTGGCTGTCGACCACCTGCGCGACCAACGACTGCGGCCCGCTGCCGGAGGCCCGGACCACCCCGCTGTGCACCCTCGGCGACGCCCGGCAGTTCGACCAGAACTGCCGCCGGGACAACCTCGCGGCCGCCACCGGCAACTACAGCTACCACTTCCTCTACCTGCCCGCCGGTGTCAAGCAGCTGACCATCACCAGCAGCGGAGGCACCGGCAACGCCGACCTCTACTACGGTGGCAGCACCTGGGCCACCACCGGCAACTACCAGGCGAAGTCCACCAATGCCGGGAACGGCGAGACGCTGACGATCGACAACCCGCCGTCCGGCTGGGTCTACTTCAGCCTCGCCGCCGCGCAGGACTTCAGCGGTGTGAGCCTCTCCACGCAGTCCAAGTGAGCCGGTCCGCCGGGGCCGGCCGGCCCCGGCGGACACCAGGCCACCGCCGGCGGGCTTCCGCACAGGACCCGCCGGTCTCAGAGCGCGATCGGCCGGTACTTCAGGGCCTCGTCGACGATCTGTTCCGCGGACGCGCCCCGAAGGTGGTCCGGAGGATCGAACAGCAGGCCGGCGACCCGGGGATGCGACACGTTCGCCTGCAGGAGGCGCAGGTGGTGGTCGCTCTCCGGGGCAGCCGTCAGGAGTCTGCGTACGATCTCCACGAGCTCGTCACGGGTGATGTCCGCGACCACCGGTCGAGCCGGCCCGGCCGCCTCCCGCGCGAACTCCTCCAGGCTCCTGCTGCCGTCGTACTCGGCGAAGTCGAGCGCCGCGTAGTCGTGACCGGTCTTCGCGTTGAACGCCGCGATCGCCTCGTCCGCCACCTCCGAGCCGGTCTCCAGGAGCTCCGCGATCCGCTCCACCTCGGCGCACAACTCGTCCAGCAGCCGACGGCTCACGGGCGGGGGCGACAACTCCGGTCTCAGGTCCACAGCACAAGCATGCCCCCCCCTCACCGGCCCTTCTGGAGACGACCCGGTCGGGGGCCAGGCCCTGGAGCCGACGACGGCGCGGGCGCCGGTCCCGGCCAGCCTGTCCGGCCGGCGGCACGCGGCTGATGGTGCTGCCCGCCGGGCCCGTCGCCGTGGTCGTCGCCGCAAGGGTGTCCGGCACCGGTTTCGGCATCCTCCAGAACGCCACGACCACGGTCTGAGCCGCGGCCCGCGCCCGCCGGTCTCCGCAGCGGGTCAGCCGAGGATGGGGACGAGTCCGATGGCGAAGACCGCGTAGAACCCGGCGGCCACCGCCAGCCGGGCCGGAGTCAGCCGGTGGGCACGCATGGTCAGCAGCAGATAGGTGATCGCCGCCATGGTGACGATCCCGGACCACAGCAGGGGGCCGTCGAAGTGCCAGCTGGTGAAGATCAGGCCGATGCCGCTGGGAACGGTGGCCTGGATCATCATCGAGCCGGAGATGTTGGCGAGGGCCAGCTTGGTCTTGCCCTGACGGACCCAGATCACCGCGTTCATGATCTCGGGGAGCTCGGTGGCGATCGGCGAGAGCAGCAGGGCGGTGACCGTGGCCGAGAGGCCCAGCATCGGACCGATGACATCGAGCTGCTTCACGAAGAAGTGCGCGGCGATGAAGATCACGACAAGGGTGGCCAGAGTCTGGACGGCCACGGCCCACGTGGCCGGAGAGGCGGCCTTGGGCTGGAGCTTCAGCGGCTCCGGTTCTCCGTCCTCATCGGCGTCGGCGTCGTCGGCGGCGCGGCTGCTACGGATCTCGCGCCAGAAGTAAACCGCGTACGCGGCGAAGAACAGCACGCCCAGGGCCGGCTTGAACGCGAAGGCGACCAGACCGAGGGCGACCTTCAGGAAGAAGATGGGCAGGAACCACTTCTGGTCCTTGGCCAGCCGTTCCATGTCCTTCCGGTTGCCGAGCGTCTCGTCGCCCGGCCCGTTCTCCGGCGTGCCCGTCGGCGCCGGAACCTCCAGTCGCTGCTTGCGGCGCTTGAGGAGCAACATCACGCCGGTCACCCCGTAGGCGATGGTGGCCAGGGCGAGCGGCCCGCCCATCGCGGCGCCGACGCCGATCTGCTTCGCCTCGTCGGTGGCGCCGGTGGTCACCGCGACCAGCGTCACCACCGATTCGGGCAGAGCGGTACCGAAAGCGGCCAGGATCGTGCCGACCGCCGTCTTTCCGACCTTGAGGCGCTCGCCCAGCCACTCCACGGCATTGACGAACCACTCGCAGGAGAGGTAGATCGCCCCCGCACACACGATGAGCAGTACGAAATGGATCACAGCAACCGTCCGGATTTCCCGCACCGACGGGCTTCGAGGGCGACCGGCGCGAGGGGCGGCGGCAGCTTCGACCCCGCCGACGCGCATGTATGTCGTCGACAATGGGCCGAAGGTCTCGCCCACCCGCATCCCCATCGGGCGCGGGCCCGGCCACCGGGAACCCGGGGGTTCCAGTGTGTCGACGACCGGTATTGCGGGGCTACTCCCCTTCGCAGTGGCCCAGTCTAGCCACATGCGGTGACGGATCCCGTCCCCGCCCCCTGCCGCCTGGTCCGACGACCGGTGAGCGCGGGTCCTCCGGGTCTCAGCAGGACTCCGACAGAAAGGCGCCGACCTCGGCGGCGAACCGCTCTGGAACGTCGTGGTGCACGACGTGACCGGCCGGAAGCTCGACGAGGCGGGTCCGCCGGCCGCGGCGGGCGACCATCTCGCGGGCGTGATCGGCCGTCAACTCGTCGCTCTGCGTTCCATGGACCAGCAGGGTGGGGCAGGACACCGCTGTCCAGTCGTCCCAGTGATCACCGTTGAGCGCCTTCTGGGAGGCGACGGTGTCGTCGATTCCGAAGGAGAAGCCCCAGCCCCGGTCGCTCTGCCTGAACGAGCACTCCAGATAGGGCGCCGCCGTGCCGAGGGCGGAGACCAGTGCCTCGCGGGAGGGTGCGGTGGCGGGAAGGCGTGTGGTGAACGACCAGTCGCAGTGGACTGCCGCGCCCATGTCCTCCACGATCAGCCCACTGACCCGGTCCGGGTGCCGGGCGGCGAACTGGTAGGCGTTCACCCCGCCCAGTGAGTGCCCCAGCACCGGCACCGGCCCGACCCCCAGATGCCGGTGGAGGGCGACGACATCGGATACGTAGTCGTCCCTTCCGTAAGCGGGGGCACGATCGGATTCTCCGTGTCCGCGCTGGTCGAGCGCGATCACCCGCCACCGTGGCGCCAACGCCCCCGCGAGCGGCGCGAACGCCGACGCCTCGTTGTAGTGCCCGTGCAGGGCCAGGAGCGGCCTCCCCGGACCGCCGAAGTCCAGGTACGACAGCTTCCGCCCATCCGCCATGAAGAACTCGCGCATGAGGTGGATCATAGGAGTCGGCACCGACAGCCCCCGCTCGGCAGCGGCCCGTACGGCCGGTCCGCCCGGCGTGGGCCCCTCACCCGGAAGTGCCCGGCCCGGTGTCAGATGGGGTCCGGGGTGGCCGCGCCGGGGAGCGGGGGCCGTCCAGGGTGGCGGGGAGTTCCGCCCTGCGGCGTATGCCCAGTTTCCGGTAGCTGCTCGTCAGGTGCGTCTCCACGGTGCGGCGGGCCAGGTGCAGCAGGTCGGCGATCTCGGTGTTCGTCCGCCCCGCCGCGGCCAGTTCCGCGATGCGGCGCTCGCTGGCGGTCAGGGCCCCCGAGCCGGTCCGCGCCGCGGCCGGGACCCGGGCGCCGCCCTCGCGCAGGGCCTGCTCGGTCAGGGCGAGCAGCCTCAGGCCGCCCTTGCGTTCGGCCAGGTCCGCCGCCTCGCGCAGCCGGTCACGGGCGCGTGCGCGTTCGCCGGCGGCGAGGAGCTGGCGACCGTGGGCGAGGAGCGCTTCGACCAGTTCCATGCCGGCGTCGGCGGGGGCGTCCCTGAGGGTGTCGACCGCCTCCTCGGCGAGGTGCAGTCCGCGGCGGCCACCGGTCGCGGTGCCGAGGACGCGCAGTGCGCGTCCCACCGTGCGCGGGGTGTTCCACACCCGGGCCAGCCGTAGTTCCTCGGTGGCCAGAGCGAGGGCCTCCTGGCCGCCGCCGAGTGCGAGGCGGCACTGGGCGACCGCCGTCCGCCAGGGGGTGACGACCGGGCTGAGCACCTCTCGGGCCGTCTGACGGCGGCCGCACTCCAGGAAGTCGTGCAGCGCGCCCGCCGGGTCTCCGGCGGCGAGGCGCTGCACTCCCCGCGCGTAGAGGAAGCGGTTCAGCTGCCATGATTCCGGGGCCCGGCTCAGGTCGAAGGCGTCGGCGAGCCGTCCGGCCTCCTCGGAGCGCCCCGTGTGTACCAGTGCCATCAGCACGTGGGCGTCCCGGTTGGAGGGTCCGCTCTGGGCGCGTGCCGCGACGGCCGCTCCGTCGCCGCGCACGGAGATCAGCCGGGCGACGTCGCCGCGGGCCGCGGCGATGTCGGCGCGGGTGTTGAGCAGCGCGTCCTCCATGGGGTGGAGCAGGGCGGGGTGCCGGCAGCCGGCCAGACCGCGGTCCACGAGCCGCTCTGCCTCGTCGAGTTCGTCGGCCCACTCGGCGACCGCCGCCGCCGTTCCCAGCAGGAACGGCTCGGCCAGCGGGTCGGAGGGCCTGGAGAGCAGGGCCCGTACGCGGATCATGGCCTCGCCGGCCGAGATCAGGCCGGCCGTGGCCTCGTACCGCACCAGCAGGGCCCGGCTGGCGGTGCCGACGAGTTCCGGCGCGTGCCGGCCGCTCTCGGAGAGCCTGCGGTAGGTCTCCTGACGGGTGGCGAGGTCGGCGTCGGACAGCAGTGCGGTGGCGGTCCGCACGGTGCGGGTGAGTCCCGGATGTCCGTCCAGGCTGCCCTCCGTGCGCCGCAGTACCTCCAGCGCGGTGGTGACCTCGCCACGGCCGACCAGGGCGGTGCCGAGGGCGACGGCCGCGCGCACCCGGTCGCGGGGTGCGGCGTGCAGGTGCTGTGCCTCCGCCAGACGCGCGATCCCCACGGCGCCGCCGGCCGAGGCGTACTCCAGCGAGCCCAGTTCGGTCAGCAGCTGCTGGCGCCGGTCGTCGGAGAGCGGTTCGTCCAGGGCGCGGCGCAGATAGCGGGCGGCGGCGCCGGGGCGGGAGTCGTGCACCGCGACCGTCGCCGCGTCGCGCAGCACGCGCAGGGCCCAGGGCAGGCCGACGCCCGGCGCGCGCACCAGATGGGCGGCGACCGCCTCGACGCGTTCGCCGCGCCGCAGGACCGTCTCCGCGGCCACCCGGTGCGCCGCCTCGCGTCGGGCCGTCGGCCATCCGGTCAGCACGGCGTCCCGCAGCAGCCGGTGGGCGAAGCGGGGCCGGCCGGCGGAGTCCGGGCGCAGGAGTCCGATGCGGGTCATCGCGGTGAGCCAGCCCGTGACCCGTGCGGGATCCGCACCGGCCGCCTCGGCCAGCGTCCTGGCCACGTCCGGAGCCACCGGGTCGGCCGTGCCGCCCCCGGTCCGCTGGTGCGGTGTCTCCCGGATGTCCTGCGCCTCTGCCGTCTCCGAAGTCCCTTCCGCCGCTTCTGCCGCCCCTGCCTCTTCTGTCTCTTCCGCCTCTTCCGTCTCCTGCGGCCAGGCCTCCTCCAGTGCCGCGAGGCACCGGGCCACCTCGGCCGTCGCCGCGCCCGCGCTGTTCAGCCACCACGAGACCGCCGCCGGATAGCTCCCGGGGTACAGCGCGGCGCAGGTGTCCGGCAGCGGCGGGGCCGCGTCCGCCGCGGGGCCGGCCGGTCGCGGGCCGCCGAGGTCGTCGAGCAGGGCGTGCAGGAGCATCGGGTTGCCCGTCCCCGCCCGTACGCACTCCGCCGTCCATTCGGGTCCGGCCGCCGGGAACGCGGCGCGGACGAGCTCCGCGGCGGCCGTGTCACCGAGCGGGGCGATGGTGTGGGTGCGGACGAGGGAGGGGGGCAGGGATTGGGCGAGCCCCGCGCCCCGTGGGTCGATGTCGTACTGGCCGCGTTCGCTCGCCACGAGCAGCACCGGTAATCGGTCGATGCGGCGCACCGCCTCCCGCAGCCAGCGGCGTGACGGGGCGTCGGCCAGGTGGACGTCGTCGACCGCCAGCAGGAGCGGGCCCTCGGCCGCGTACGCGCACAGCAGCCGCCACAGCCGGGCGGCGCTCCCCCGGTCGTCGGCGTCGGGTGCGAGGTCGGTGAAGTCCTGCACGGGTCCGAGGAGTTGCAACACCGTGGCGAACGGGACACCGGTGTCCTCCGGCGAGCACCGCGCCCGCAGCACCCGCAGGCCACGCCCCGCGGCGTCCCGTACGGCGTTCTCCAGCACGGAGGTCCGGCCGCTGCCGGTGGCTCCCTGGAGCACCACCAGGCCGCCGGACCCGGCGCGGGCCCGCTCCGTCCCGGCCGCGAGCAGTTCCCGGGCACCGTCGCGTTCGCGGAGCGGTCCTGTCATCGGTGCCTCCCGTGGTGAATGGTGTGCTTCCCGCCGGTGGAGACGTCGGAATCCGTGTCGCGGTCGTGTGAAGTGGCGCACCTCACTGTCGGCCCCCGGCCCCCTGCCCCGATGCCTACGGGATCCGTCGTGAACTGCGGGGACGTGCGCGGGGGCGGGCCCGCCTCGTGGTGCTCGCCGTCACGGTCTCGTGGTGCGGCTCGTGGTGCTCCACGATTGCGGTCCCGGCGGTGCCCGCAGAAGGGTTGAGGGTGCTCATCCGCTCCCGGCCCGCGTTGCGCGGCGGCCGCTGAACAGGGGAAACGCTTGCTCAACTCACCCCCGACCATGACCACGTCCTCTCCGGGCACGGGCCCGAACGCCGGTTCCGTGGACCGGCGCGTCCCCGTGGCGGTGTGCGCCGCGGACCCGATCAGCCGCGAGGGCGCGGTCGGCCAGTTGCGCAGACACCCGGAGATCGAGCTGCGCGAGGAGTCCGGTCCGGGCACGGTGGCCCTGCTCGTGGAGGACGCGCTCGACGAGGCGGCGCTGACCCGGCTGCGCCGGATCGTGCGCAGCGAGGGGGCGCGCGCCGTGCTCGTGGTGACGTCGATGCGGGAGAACGAGCTGCTGGACGTGGTGGAGTGCGGTGTCGGCACGATCGTCTGGCGCCACGAGGCCACCGCTGACCGGCTGGTGCAGGCGGTGCTGGCAGCGTCCCGCGGTGACGGCGATCTGCCCGCCGATCTGCTCGGCCGCCTCATCCAGCAGGTGGGCACGCTGCACCGGGGTGCGGCGGGCCGGACCGGGCCGCCGACCCTCGGGCTCACCCCGCGTGAGGTGGACGTCCTGCGTCTGGTCTCCGAGGGCCTCGACACCGGTGAGATCGCGGGCAAGCTCTCCTACTCCGAACGGACCGTCAAGAACGTCATGCACGGGCTCACCACACGGCTCCACCTGCGCAATCGCGCGCACGCCGTGGCTTTTGCCCTTCGGGAAGGCTACATCTGACCGTCCGGGCAGCCGGAGGCGGCCCGAGGTGTCCGCAGGGGCAGGGCGGACTGCCCGGCGGCCGTCCCCCGTGCCCCTGCGGCCCGGGCGGGCGCCCGGGGGACGATCGGCGGCGGACGACGTGCCGGGCGGAATCGGCCGTGCGGGCAGAGCGGGAGCGCAGGCGTGATCCACGAGGTGGACGAGGTACTCAAGGGCCTGTTGGGCGGCGGAGCGTTGACGGGTTCGGGGATCGACGTGTCCTTCGAGGCACCGACCCGTGACTGGGCGGCCCGGCGCAACGCCCCCGTGGTCAACACGTATCTGTACGACATCCGGGAGGACGTGGCCCGGCGTCAGCGCGGCCACGTGGCGGTGCGGGACGAACGCGACGTGGTCGTGCGGCGGAGTCGGCCGGCGCGCTGGTTCMGGCTGTCGTACCTGGTGACGGCGTGGACGAAGACCCCGCAGGACGAGCACCGGCTGCTGTCCGCCGTGCTCGCGACCCTGCTGCCCCGTGAGGTACTGCCGCCGGACGAACTGCCGGGTTCCCTGCGCACGCTGGGTCTCTCGCTGCCGCTGACGGTGGCCGGCAGCCAGACGGAGTCGCGGTCGCTCGCCGAGATCTGGTCCGCGCTGGGCGGCGAGCTGAAGCCGTCCCTCGACCTGGTGGTGACCGCGCCCTTCCCGTCCTTCCCGGAGTACGACGCGGGACCGCCGGTCACCGAGGGCGCGACGGTCCGGGTGGGCGGTGTGGACGGCGACCCGGCGGCGTCCGAGGGGCGTTCGCACCGTCCCCACCAGGTGGCGGCCGCCCGGGCGGCACGGGCCGCCCGCAAGACCGCGGCCTCCCGCCAGGGGACGCAGGCCGCCTCCGGCGGCCCGGAGGAGCGATGAGCGCCCCGTACGCCGTCTCGGCGGCGGATCCGCGGACGGCCGGCGCCGGGGCACCACCCGGGGCCGCCGACGGCCCCGCCGACGGCCCCGCCCGCGCGTTGCTCGCCCGCCTCGACGGGCTGCGCGGGCGGGTGGCGGCGCTGGTCGAACGGCGGGCCGCCGGCGATCCCACGGCCGACGACCCCCTGCGCGGCCTCTACCTTTCCGAGGAGGCGGTGCGCCATCTCCTCGGCACCTGGGCCCCGTTGACGGGCGGCGGGACCGAATCCCGGCCCACCGGGACGGGCACCGGTCGGGCCGTCGACGAGGAGCCCGTGCCCGGCCCCGACGACCGGCTGGCCCGGCTGGCCGGACGTTCGGGCCTGACCGCGCTCGACGCCGCCGTCCTGCTCGTCGCCCTCGCTCCCGACGTCGACCGGGCCTTCGAACCGCTCTACGGCTACCTCAACGACGACGTGAGCAGGCGCCGGGCCACCGTCGGCCTCGCCCTCGACCTGTGCGGGGTGCCCGCGCACTCCGCCGCGGCCCGGGCCCGGCTGCACGTCCGCGCGCCCCTCGCCGCCCTCGGCCTGCTGGAGGTCGACGAGCCGGAACGTCCCTTCCTGACGCGTTCGCTGCGCGTGCCCGACCGGCTGGTCGGGCACCTCCTCGGCGACGACACCCCGGACGCCGCGCTGCTCGCGCTGCTGCGCCCGATGCCGGAACCACTGCCGTCCGACACGGCAGCCGAGCAGTTCACCCACCGGCTCGCGGCCCTGCTGGCGTCCGGCCCCACCACCGTCTACCTGCGGGAACAGCGCGAGGGCGACGGCCTGGCCGTGTACGCCGAAGCCCTGCGCGCCGCGGGCCTGGACGGGATGTGCTGCGACCTGCGCGACGAGGACGTCTCCGGTCTGCTGCGCGAGGCCCGCCTCAGCGGCCGGGCCGTCGTCGTGCCGGCCCTGCCCGAGCGGCCCGGCCCGCTGGTGCGGGCGCTCGCCGCCGCGCCGGACGTGACCGTACTGCTGGCCGGTTCCCGCCCGTACGACCCGTACTGGTGCCCCGAGGACCCGCTGGTCCTGGACGCACCGGGCCGCCGGGACGGCGGGACGGCCGCCTGGCGGGCCGTGCTGGGCGCGGACGCCGACGGCTTCGATCTGGCCACGACGGTCGCCCCGTACCGCCTGGGCGGGGACCGCGTGCGGCGGGCCGCGCGGGCCGCGCGGGCGCTGGCCGCCTTCGACGGCGGTCCGGTCACCGCCGCCCATGTGCGGCGCGCGGCGCGCCGGCAGTCGGCCTCGGGGCTGGAGAGCCATACGCGCCGCATCCGGCCGGCCGTGGGCTGGGGGGACCTGGTCCTGCCCGAAGGGCCCCTGGGGCAGCTGCGCGAACTGGCCCTGCGGGCCCGCCACCGCGACCGCGTGCTCGGCGACTGGCGGCTCAGCGCCGGTGGCGGGCGCGGCCGGGGCGTGCTCGGCCTGTTCGCCGGGGAGTCCGGTACCGGAAAGACGCTGTCGGCGGAGGTCGTCGCGGCCGACCTCGGTCTCGACCTGTACGTGGTGCAGCTGTCGTCGGTCGTGGACAAGTACGTCGGGGAGACCGAGAAGAACCTGGAGCGGATCTTCACGGAGGCGGACCGCACCGACGCGGTGCTGCTCTTCGACGAGGCCGACGCCGTCTTCGGCAAGCGCTCCGAGGTCAAGGACGCCCACGACCGCTACGCCAATATGGAGAGCTCCTACCTGCTCCAGCGGCTGGAGTCGTTCGACGGTATCGCGCTGCTCACCACCAACCTCCGCGCGAACATCGACGCGGCGTTCACCCGGCGGCTGGACCTGGTGGTCGACTTCCCGTTCCCCGACGCCGGACAGCGCCTCGCGCTGTGGCGGCACGGGCTGGCGCACGTACCGTCCGCCGACGGCATCGACGCGGCCCCGCTGGCCCGTGACTTCGAGCTGGCCGGCGGTTCCATCCGCGGCGCGGTGGTCACGGCCGCCTATCTCGCCGCCGGGCGCGGCGGCGAGGTGACGGCGGACGATCTGCTGGAGGGCGCTCGACGGGAGTACCGCAAGGCGGGACGACTGGTGCCGGGCGAGGGCGGCTGGTGATCCGGCGGCCGGGAACGACGACCGGGGCGGCGGCCGGCCCGGCGGGGTGCTCACCGGTCGCGGCCGCCGCGGGCCTCAGTCGTTCTTGGGGTGGACGATCTTCCACTCCTGGTTGCCGGTGTTGCTGCAGTCGGAGATGTTCAGCCGGTCCCCGGCGCTCGCCCCGCCGTTCACGTTCAGGCACCTGCCGTTGCTGGCGTAGTTGCGGATCCAGTAGTCGCCGTTGTCCTGCTTGTCGATCCACCACAGCTGGTTGTCGGCGGTGGTGCCGTCGCAGTGGAACTCACCGATGCCGGTGCCCACGGGCCGGCCGCCGTACTCGCCGAGGTCCATGCAGAACTGGTCCTTGACGTTGCGGATCTGGAAGAGCGGCGTGCCGCCGGGGCCGAGCTTCGGGTACTTCACCTCAAGGTTCCAGAGCTGGTTGTCCGATGCGGTGCCGACGCAGCCGGCCTGCTGGACGGCCATGTTGACCTGGCCCTTGTCGTTGCCCGGCAGATCGGCGCACATGCGGGTGGCGGAGTTGCGCAGCAGGACCTTCTCCGCGGGCACGACGGGCGGCGGTTCCGCGGGCTCCGGGGACTGCCCGCCCCCGGCGCCTCCGTCGTCCTCGGACTTCTCGCTCTTCTGCGGTTCGGGTTCGGCGCTGGGCGACGGCGGCGGGGGCGGGGAGAGGGGCGGGGTGGTGGGCAGAATGGCGCCGGCCTGCTCGGGGACCTCGGTGGCCTCGGTGCGGACCTGCGGCTTGTAGGAGATCCAGATCATCACGAAGGCGATGGCCAGGGCGAGGAGGAGCCCGAAGAAGGTGGCCAGCCAGCGCGGGAGGAAGCCGCGCTGGACGTAGGTCCCCTCGACCTCCAGCGGCTCGGTGCCGGAGCGGCGCACCATGAGGGTGTAGGGCCGCTCTTCCCTGGAGCCGAACCAGATGATCTGCCGGGGGCGCAGGGTCGTGTCGACGAACGCGGCCCGGCCGGGGTCGATCTGGACGTTCCCGGGGCGGAGTTCGTACGCGAGGTGGTCCCCGGTGTCGCTGCCCGTGACCGACGCCGTCACCTTGGTGTTGCCGAGGTTGTCGACCGCCAGTCTCGGGCGTCCGCGCAGGCGGCCCTTGACGGTCGGCGGCACGAGTTCCGCGCGCACCTCGGCGAAGGGGGTGATCGTCAGGTTCCCCTCCGGAACCGTCACGGCCTCGGGGTGCTCGGTCGGCGTGATCCGCACCGCGTACGGGTTGGGCCCGGCCGTGGCGTCGGGAGTCCGGGGCGGCGCGAACGTCAGCTCGACCGTCCCCGTGGTGCCCGGGTACAACCGCAGGGCCGTCGGCTCCACCGTCGTCCAGGGCGCCACGTCGCCGACGGGCTCGAAACGGTATTCGTCCACCACGTCACCGGTGTTGCGCACGCGCAGACGCACCCGCGTACTGCTCCCGGGGTCGACGGTCACGGAGGAGGGTTCCAGGGAAGTCCAAAGGCTCACCCCGGCACGCTAGTTCCGCCCGGGCGCGCGGACAGGAGCCCCCGGGGCAGGATGCGTTGCCCCGGGATCCCGCCGGTTGCCCGGGCGCGCGGGCCGTGCGGCCCGCGCGCTTCAGAACCGGGGTGCGCGCTCGCCGTTGGCGACCCGTTCCGGCGGGGGTCCCCGCCTCCGCCCCGCCGCCGGGCGCCCGGGATCTGCCCCTCCAGGCAGCGGAGGGGGCAAAGAGAGTGCCCCCGTCCGGGTACCGGGGGACGTTTCGACGGGCGCCGCGCGCGCGTCAAGGTGGGGTGTCCTGTCTCGTATCCGAGGAGAGCAGAGCATGCCGTCCTATCTGTCGCCCGGCGTCTACGTCGAGGAGGTGGCGAGCGGTTCCCGCCCGATCGAAGGGGTCGGCACGTCGGTGGCCGCCTTCGTCGGTCTGGCGCCGACCGGCCCGCTGAACGAGCCGACGCTGGTGACCAACTGGACCCAGTACGTCGCGGCCTTCGGCGACTTCACCGACGGCTACTACCTCGCGCACTCCGTCTACGGGTTCTTCAACAACGGCGGCTCAGCGGCGTACGTCGTGCGCGTCGGCGGGTCCGCCGGGGACGCCGCAGGCCGGGGGGAGGCCTCCGGGCCCGCCGCGGTCGCGGGCGGCTCCGCACCGGCCGCGCTGCCCGCCGCCGAGCCCCGCCGGCTCGGTACCTTCGCCGTGGCCGCCATCGCGGAGGGCCTCGGCGGCCCGCTGTCCGTCGAGGTCTCCGACGCCGAGGGCGAGGGACCCGCCGAGCGCTTCAAGCTGGTCGTCAAGGACGGCGACAAGCCGGTCGAGTCCTTCGACGTGACCGCGAAGAAGGGCAGCCGTTCCTACGTCGTCACCCAGGTCAAGGAGCGTTCCAAGCTCATCGCCGTGACCGAGGCCGCGCCGTCCGCGCAGCTGGCCCGTCCGGAGAACCAGACCGTGACGCTGCCCGAGCCGCCGCCCGCACCCGTCGAGCCGGCCGCACCGGCCGGCCGCGGCGCGGGCTCCCACCCCGGCCCGGCGCAGTACCTCGGCGACTCCGCCGACCGCACGGGTTTCGGCGGCCTGGAGGCCGTCGACGAGATCTCCATGGTCGCCGTGCCCGACCTGATGGCCGCCTACCAGCGCGGCGCGATCGACCTGGAGGCCGTCAAGGCGGTCCAGCTCGGTCTGATCGCGCACTGCGAGCTGATGGGCGACCGGGTCGCGATCATCGATCCGCCGCCGGGCATGAACGCCCGTGACATCCGGGTCTGGCGCCAGGAGACAGCCAACTACGACTCCAAGTACGCGGCTCTCTACTACCCCTGGATCAAATCCTTCGACCCGGCGACCGGGCAGTCGCGCCTGGTCCCGCCGAGCGGCCACGTCGCCGGCATCTGGGCCCGCAACGACTCCGAGCGCGGTGTGCACAAGGCCCCTGCCAACGAGGTCGTCCGCGGGGCCGTGGACCTCGAACTGCAGATCACCCGCGGCGAGCAGGACCTGCTCAACCCGATCGGCGTGAACTGCATCCGGGCCTTCCCCGGCCGCGGCATCCGCATCTGGGGCGCCCGCACCCTCTCCTCCGACCCGGCGTGGCGGTACCTGAACATCCGCCGGTACTTCAACTACCTGGAGGAGTCGATCCTGATCGGCACCCAGTGGGTGGTGTTCGAACCGAACGACCACAACCTGTGGGCGCGCATCCGCCGCAACGTCTCCGCGTTCCTGGTCAACGAGTGGCGCGGCGGGGCCCTGTTCGGGCAGAGCCCGGAGCAGGCGTACTACGTCAAGTGTGACGAGGAGACGAACCCGGCGGAGTCGGTCGACCTCGGCCGGGTCATCTGCGAGATCGGCATCGCGCCGGTCAAGCCCGCCGAGTTCGTGATCTTCCGGCTGGCGCAGTTCTCCAGCGGCAACGGGGAGCTGGAGGAGTAACCGGGCGCCGCGGAGCCCGCCTCCGCGCCCCTCACCCTCTCCGTGCCCCCCCTCTTCAGAAGGACAGCGAGCACATGAGTCTCCAGCCGGGTGACGCCCTCACGTCACACAACTTCGGCCTCCAGATCGACGGAGTGATGGTCGAGTACCTCGCCGAGGTCAGCGGTCTCACCCTCGAACAGGACGTCATCACCTACCAGCAGAACAGCGCGCAGGGCCGGCCCGAGGTGGCGCTGCTGCCGGGGGTGCAGAAGAACGGCCAGTGCACGGTCGTGCGCGGCATGACCCAGTCGACGTCGTTCACGCAGTGGATCAACGACTCGATCCGCGGCCAGATGAGCACGGCCCGCAAGAACGCCTCCATCATCATGATGGACTACCAGGACAACCCGGTGAAGCGCTACAACCTGCGCAACGCCTGGTGCAGCAAGATCGAGACGAGCACGGTGAAGGCCGGTGAGGCGGCGGCGCTGACCGAGACCGTCACCATCGTGTTCGAAGAACTGGTCATCGAATAATGCGGCGTTCGGTCGGGACCGCGCCGCGGACCGCGGCGGCGGAGGCGGGGCTCCCCCACTCCGCTCCCGCCGCCGCACCGGACCACGCCCCCGCCGGTCCTCCGGCCGACCCGGTGCCACGGCAGTCGCTGCGCACCGAGTTCCCCTTCGAGCTGCCGCGCGGGTACGTCGACGACGCGGGCACGGTGCACCGTGACGGTGTCATGCGGCTGTCCACGGCGCGCGACGAGCTCGTCCCGCTGCGGGACGTGCGCGTGCAGGAGAACCTGGCGTACCTCTCGGTGGTGCTGCTGGGCCGGGTCATCACCCGGCTGGGCACCCTCCCGATGGTGCACGACGGGATCGTGGAGAACATGTTCGCCTCCGACCTGGCGTTCCTCCAGGACTTCTACCGCCAGATCAACGCGGAGGGCCACACCCGGGCGGCCGTGCAGTGCCCGCACTGCGCGGAGCACTTCGAGGTGGAACTCGGCGGGAGCCGCCTGGGGGAATCGTGACGTACGCGACCGACCGGCTGCACGAGGAGATCGCGTACGTCGCCTACCACTTCCACTGGGGCCTGGACGCGATCCTCGACCTGGAGCACCGGGACCGGCGCCGGTACACCGAGCAGATCGCGTCGCTCGTGACGCGCGGCGCGACGGAGGGCTGAGCGGGTGGCATTCCTGAACCGGCTGCGGGGGCGAGGGTACGACGACGGCGGGGCGGCGTCCGGCGGCTCCCCGGCGACGGCCGCCGGCGGCGCGGAGACCACCGAGACCGCCGGGGCCGCCGGGGCC
>NZ_JBFRER010000075.1:0-34761 GCF_052114405.1 Streptomyces sp. M-16
CGGCCGACCGCCCGCGCGCCGAGGGCGAGCCGGCGCCGGAGCGGCCCGCGCCGGGTGCCCGGTGAGGGCCCGCTCCGCGTGGGGCGTGCGGGCGGCCGCCGCCCTGCTCACCCTGGCGGGACTCGGCCACACCCTGTGGACCGGAGTCGCCGACCCGGGCGTCGCCCTGGCCTTCGGCATCCTCATCACCATCGGGGAAATGGCCCGGGGCGACCACCGTGACCCCGCCGGGCACGTCCCCGGTGAGGACCGCCGGCCCGCGCCGCTCGGCTTCGCCGCCGCCCTCGCGTACGCCCTGCTCGGCCAGAACGCCGGGCACCCCACCCAGCACGGGGTCCTGCAGACCGTCGCCGTCGTCGTCGCGGCAGCCCTGGCCGGGGTGGTGCCGCACGTCGCCCGGGGCCGCGGGCCGGCCCTGGACCACGTGGCCCGCCGGGTCCTGACCGTGGCCTTCGCCGCCGCCTGCTTCCAGCCCCTGCACCACTCCGGGCGGCTGGGGCAGTGGCTCGGGCAGGGCCCGTACACGGTCCTGTTCCTGCTGCTCCTGCTCGGCCTGACCGCCCTGTGCGACGCCGTCCTCGCCGCCGCGTCGGCCCGGTCCCGCACCGGATGGCCCTACGGGCCGCTGCTGCGCGACGAGCTGCGCGCCCGGGTCGGCATCGGCGCCGCGATCTGTGCCACCGGGGTCGTCATGGCCCTCGGCGTGGCCGTGGCGGGCCTGTGGGCCCTGCCCGTCTTCAGCGTGCCGCTGCTGCTGACCCAGATGTCCTTCCACCGGATCACCGCGATCCG
Source organism: Streptomyces sp. M-16 (assembly GCF_052114405.1). Classification (NCBI taxonomy): domain Bacteria; kingdom Bacillati; phylum Actinomycetota; class Actinomycetes; order Kitasatosporales; family Streptomycetaceae; genus Streptomyces; species Streptomyces sp. M-16. The sequence continues at coordinate 793 of NZ_JBFRER010000075.1, forward strand.
CACCACCTACCGCCAGACCATCACCTCCCTGGCGCGGGCCACCGAGATCGCCGGCTACACCCCACCGGGGCACTCCCGCCGGGTCGCGGCCCTCAGCTGCGCCGTCGGCCGCGAGCTGGGGCTCTCCGAGCGGGAGCTCACGGTGCTGGAGTACGCCGCCCTGATGCACGACATCGGGCAGCTCTCGCTGGTCGACCCGGTCCCCTCCGGCGCCACCGCGGCCCTGCCCGCCGACGAGGCCCGCCGGATCGCCGGGCTGGGCGGCGAGGTGGCCCGCCAGACCGGGGTGCCGCCCGAGGTCGCGGTGATCGTGGAGCGGCAGGCGGACCCGTACCGGCACCAGCCCGTCGCCGCCCGGATCGTGCGCGCGGTGAACGCGTACGACGACCTGGTGGGCGGGAACCGTCACCCGGGCGGCTCACTGGCAGCCCTGGAGCAGCTCCGGCTGGGCACCGGGCACGATTACGAGCCGGAGGTCGTGGAGTCCTTGGCGAGGGTTCTGGCCAGGGGCGGGCGGGGCGGAGTCGTCCCCGTCCCACCGGGGTAACCCATGGGTAATGAGCGGCCGTCCGAGCGGGCATGGTTGGATGCAGTAGGAGTGTCCGTGAGGGTGTCCGCAAGGCTGCACCGTTGGACCGGCAGGCGGGAATCGTGAGGATCTTCGGGAAGGTACGGCATCGGCCCTCCGCCTCGTGGCGGCAGGCCACCGACCGCGCGTTCACGCTGATCGGCGACGGTCGGTACGAGGACGCGGGCGCGCTGCTGACCAGGGCGGCGGATCTGGAGCCCTGGCTGTCCGAGTCCTGGTTCAACCTGGCCCTGCTCCACAAGTTCCGGCACGACTGGGAGCAGGCGCGGGCCGCCGGGCTGCGCGCCGTGGCCCTGCTGGACCGCGAGACCGGCGCCCCGGACTGGTGGAACGTGGGGATCGCCGCGACCGCCCTCCAGGACTGGCCGCTGGCCCGCCGGGCCTGGCAGGCGTACGGGCTGAGGGTGCCCGGCGACCCGCACAGCACCGCCGGGACGGGCGAGCCGGTCGGCATGGAGCTCGGCAGCGCGGCGGTACGGCTGTCGCCCGAGGGCGAGGCCGAGGTCGTGTGGGGCCGCAGGCTCGATCCGGCCCGGATGGAGGTCCTGTCCATTCCGCTTCCCTCCTCGGGACGGCGCTGGGGCGAGGTCGTCCTGCACGACGGCGTCCCGCACGGCGAGCGGATCACCGCGGCCGGCCCCTCGTACCCGGTCTTCGACGAGATCGAGCTGTGGGCCCCCTCCCCGGTGCCGACCTGGGTGGTGCTGCTGGAGGCGGCCACCGAGGCCGACCGCGACGCCCTGGAGCAGCTGGCCTCCGACGCCGGCTTCGCCGCCGAGGACTGGTCCTCGTCCGTCCGGCTGCTGTGCCGGACCTGCTCGGAGAGCGCGATGCCCAGCGGCGAGGGCGAGGGGGACCACCTGGACCCCCACGACCACAGCGAACCGGGCCATCCGGGCCCGCTCGGCCACCGCACGGCCGGTTCCGGCTCCCTGTGGGTGCCCGAGCGCGAATGCGGCATCGCGGCGCCGGCCGGCCTGGTGCGCGGACTGCTCGACGGATGGGTCGCGGACAGCCCCGACAGCCGGGAATGGCGGGATCTCGAAGAAGTCTGCTGAACCCGGGCCGTAGGCTGTACCGGCACATCGGTGACTTACGGAAGGCGTACGGCGGACATGGCGCAGCAGGAGAACCAGGTGATTCCGGTCGACGACGAGGGCTACGTCGTGGACACCGAGGACTGTGAGGCGCGCGAGGTCGCCCACCGCGAGCGCGGCACCTCCCTTCCCATCACGGTGGTCGGCAACCCGGTGCTCCACCGGGAGTGCAAGGACGTCACCGAGTTCGGCGAGGAGCTGGCGCAGCTGATCGACGACATGTTCGCCAGCCAGAAGACCGCCGAGGGCGTGGGCCTGGCCGCGAATCAGGTCGGCGTGGACGCCAAGGTCTTCGTCTACGACTGCCCGGACGACGACGGCAAGCGGCACACCGGTTACGTGGTCAACCCGAAGCTGGTGGAACTGCCGGCCGCCGGCCGCGTGCTGGACGACTCCAACGAGGGCTGCCTCTCGGTCCCGACCGCGTACGCGCCCCTGGCCCGCCCGGACTACGCCGAGGTGACCGGCCAGGACGCCCAGGGCAACCCGATCAAGATCCGCGGCACCGGCTACTTCGCGCGCTGCCTCCAGCACGAGACGGACCACCTGTACGGGTACCTGTACATCGACCGGCTCTCCAAGCGCGAGCGCAAGGACGCCCTGCGGCAGATGGAAGAGGGCACCCCGCGCTACCCGGTCGTCGCCAACGACTGATCCGCCGGTCAGCCGATCCGTCTCACGCCGCCCGCGGCCCCCTGATCGCCGGCCGCAAGGCGTTCGGGGTGGCGCGGGGCGGCAGCCGGCGGATCGACCGGGCCCGGCTGCCGGGCGTCCAGCGGAGCGCCGTCCAGCAGGGCCCGGATGTCGGCCGGGACCGGCATCGGCGTGAACAGGCCCGCCCGCGTGCGCCCCGTGTTGCCGTGCGGCACGCGCCCGGTCGTCGACCCGACCCCCGCGACCAGCAGCCGCACCACCTGCCCCACGGCCTCGCCCCTGTCCCGGCAGCGCACGGCGAGCCGGAACATGTGCCAGTGCGCCCGGGTGTGCGGCCAGGGCCAGGCCTGCGAGATGATGTGCGCCCGCTCCAGGGCGGTCCACATGGCGGCGGTGTCGGGGGAGGCGGTGCGCGCGCGGGCCAGCTCGGCCTCGAAGGCATCGCGTACGGCGGGTGACATGGGCTTGGATCTCATGGTCCCCACCCTGCCCCCGGTCCGCGCGGACGGCTTGAACGGACCTGCTACCGCCAGCGGATCCGGCGGGTGAATTCCGAGGGCGCGATCCCGAACATCCGGCGGCACACCCGGCTGAAGTGTGCGCTGTCGCTGAAGCCCGCCCCGTGCGCGGCCTCCGTCAGCGTCCGCCCCCGCGAGACCAGTTCGGCCGCCCCCATCAGCCGCAGCCACCGCACGTACGGCCGGAACGGCAGTCCCAGCTCCGCCTGGAACAGGTGCGACAGCCGGCTCTCGGAGAGCCCGGCCACCGCGGCCGCTTCCGCCAGCCGCACCGGACCCCGCCCCGGCAGCCACGCCAGTACCCGGGCCAGCCCGGGATGCCGGGCCGCGGCGGGCAGCCGGCTCTCCAGGAGTACGGAGTCCAGCGCGCACGCCGCCTCGAAGGGATCGGTGGGCAGCCCCGGCGGCAGCAACCCCTCCCGGACCCCGGCCCGCTCCGCCAGCCGCCGCCCCGCGGCCGACGCGGGGTCGTAGTGCAGCAGCACGGCGCGCTCCGCCCCGCGCAGCACCGCGTGCCGCACCCCGGCGGGCACGACGAAGGCCCGGCAGACGATGGTCTCGCCCGCCGGGCCTTCGAGCAGCAGCCCGTCCCGGTCCCCGTCCAGCGTCGCGATGACCTGGACGGAATGGTGCGCGTGCACGGTGGCCGGCCCGACGGCGCCGCCGTAGACCAGCCCGCCGGGCCGGAGCCGGGCGCTCCCCGCCCAGGTGGAACTTCCCATGGGCGGGACCGTAGCCGGAGCTAGAAGTCCTCGTCCAGGTCGACCGTGCCCTCGACCGCGACCTGGTAGGCCGACGGGCGGCGCTCGAAGAAGTTCGTCAGCTCCTGGACGCCCTGGAGCTCCATGAACGAGAACGGGTTCTGCGAGCCGTACACCGCCGGGAAGCCCAGGCGGACCAGGCGCTGGTCCGCGACGCACTCCAGGTACTCGCGCATCGACTCGGTGTTCATGCCCGGCAGGCCGTCACCGCACAGGTCGCGGCCGAACTGGAGCTCGGCCTCCACGGCCTCCTTGAGCATGTCCGTGACCTGCTGCTGGAGCGCGTCGTCGAAGAGCTCCGGCTCCTCCTTGCGGACCGTGTCCACGACCTCGAAGGCGAAGTTCATGTGCATGGTCTCGTCGCGGAACACCCAGTTGGTGCCGGTGGCCAGACCGTGCAGCAGGCCGCGGGAGCGGAACCAGTACACGTACGCGAAGGCGCCGTAGAAGAACAGGCCCTCGATGCACGCGGCGAAGCAGATGAGGTTCAGCAGGAAGCGACGGCGGTCGGCCTGCGTCTCCAGCCGCTCCAGCTTCTCGACCTCGTTGATCCACTTGAAGCAGAACTGCGCCTTCTCGCGGATCGACGGGATCTCCTCGACGGCGTCGAAGGCGGCCGCGCGGTCGTCCGGGTCGGGCAGGTAGGTGTCCAGCAGCGTCAGGTAGAACTGGACGTGCACGGCCTCCTCGAACAGCTGGCGCGACAGGTACAGGCGCGCCTCCGGGGAGTTGATGTGCTTGTAGAGCGTCAGCACCAGGTTGTTCGAGACGATCGAGTCACCGGTCGCGAAGAACGCGACCAGACGGCCGATCATGTGCTGCTCGGCCGGCGTCAGCTTCGAGAGGTCGGCGACGTCCGAGTGCAGGTCGACTTCCTCGACCGTCCACGTGTTCTTGATCGCGTCCCGGTAGCGCTCGTAGAAGTCCGGGTAGCGCATGGGGCGCAGGGTCAGTTCGAAGCCCGGGTCGAGCAGGTTCTTCTTCTTGTCGGTGGTGCTCATTACTGGCAGGCCTCGCAGGACTCGGGGTTTTCCAGGGAGCAGGCCAGCGCCTCGGCGTCGACGGCCTGCGGGAGGGGGGTGGCGGTCGCGGGGACGGCGCTGCCGGAGGCGGCGCGGGCGATCTTCGTCGCCGGGCGGGACCGCAGGTAGTACGTGGTCTTCAGACCCTGCTTCCAGGCGTACGCGTACATCGAGCTGAGCTTGCCGATGGTGGGCGTCTCCAGGAACAGGTTCAGCGACTGCGCCTGGTCCAGGAACGGGGTACGGGCGGCCGCCATGTCGATCAGGCCGCGCTGCGGGATCTCCCACGCCGTGCGGTACAGCTCGCGCACCTCGGCCGGGATCCAGCCGAAGCCCTGCACGGAGCCGCTGGACTCGCGCAGCGCCTCGCGGGTCTGCGCGTCCCACACGCCGAGCTGCTTGAGCTCCTCCACCAGGTAGCCGTTGACCTGGAGGAACTCGCCCGACAGGGTCTCGCGCTTGAAGAGGTTGGAGACCTGCGGCTCGATGCACTCGTACACGCCCGCAATGGAGGCGATGGTCGCCGTCGGGGCGATGGCCAGCAGCAGGGAGTTGCGCATGCCGCTCTTCGCGATGCGGGCGCGCAGGGCGTCCCAGCGCTCCGGCCAGTTCAGCTCGACGTCGAAGTGGTCGGGGTGCAGCACGCCGCGGGCGGTGCGGGTCTGCTCCCAGGCCGGGAGGGGGCCGCTGCGCTCGGCGAGGTCGCAGGAGGCCTCGTAGGCGGCCAGCATGATGCGCTCGGAGAGCTTGGTGGACAGGGCCTTCGCCTCGGCCGAGTCGAACGGCAGCTTCAGCTTGAAGAAGACGTCCTGCAGGCCCATCGCGCCCAGACCCACCGGCCGCCAGCGGGAGTTGGAGCGGCCCGCCTGCTCGGTCGGGTAGAAGTTGATGTCCACCACGCGGTCGAGGAAGGTCACGGCCGTGCGGACGGTCTCGTCCAGGCGCTCCCAGTCGATCTCGCCGTCCACGACGAAGGCGCCCATGTTGACCGAGCCGAGGTTGCAGACGGCGGTCTCGCCGTCGTTGGTGACCTCGATGATCTCGGTGCAGAGGTTGGAGGAGTGGACGACGGTGCCCGGCTCGGCGGTCTGGTTCGCCGTGCGGTTGGAGGCGTCCTTGAAGGTCATCCAGCCCTGGCCGGTCTGCGCGAGGGTGCGCATCATCCGGCCGTACAGGTCGCGGGCGGGCATGGTCTTGCGGGCCAGGCCCGAGGCCTCGGCCTTGTGGTAGGCGGCGTCGAACTCGTCGCCCCACAGGTCCACCAGTTCGGGGACGTCGGCCGGGGAGAACAGCGACCAGTCGGCGTCGGCGTTCACGCGGCGCATGAACTCGTCCGGCACCCAGTGGGCCAGGTTCAGGTTGTGGGTGCGGCGCTGGTCCTCACCGGTGTTGTCGCGGAGCTCCAGGAACTCCTCGATGTCCGCGTGCCAGGTCTCCAGGTAGACGGCGGCGGCGCCCTTGCGGCGGCCGCCCTGGTTCACGGCGGCGACGGAGGCGTCGAGGGTCTTCAGGAACGGCACGATGCCGTTGGAGTGGCCGTTGGTGCCGCGGATCAGGGAGCCGCGGGCCCGGATGCGCGAGTACGAGAGGCCGATGCCGCCGGCGTGCTTGGAGAGGCGGGCGACCTGGTGGTAGCGGTCGTAGATCGAGTCCAGCTCGTCCAGCGGGGAGTCCAGCAGGTAGCAGGAGGACATCTGCGGGTGGCGGGTGCCGGAGTTGAAGAGCGTGGGGGAGGACGGCAGGTAGTCCAGGCGGCTCATCAGCCGGTAGAGGGAGGCGACTTCCTCGACGGCCTGGACGGTGTCGTTCTCGGCGAGGCCGCAGGCCACGCGCAGCATGAAGTACTGCGGGGTCTCGATCACCTGACGGGTGATCGGGTGGCGCAGCAGGTAGCGGCTGTGCAGGGTGCGCAGGCCGAAGAAGCCGAAGCGGTCGTCCGCGCCCTCGGCGAGCGCGTGCTCGACCAGGGAGTTCAGGCGGGCCGCGTGGAGGGCGACGAACTCGGCGGTGCGGTCCGCGATCAGGCCCTCGCGGTGGCCGACGGCGACGGACTCGGCGAAGGACGCCGAACCCTGGCCCGCGGCCTCCTCGGCCACGGCCAGCGTCAGCAGGCGGGCGGCGAGGCGGGAGTACGCCGGGTCCTCGGAGATCAGGCCCGCGGCGGCCTCGGTGGCCAGCCCCCGCAGCTCGGCCTCGTCCGCGACGGCGCTGCGGCCGCGCAGGGCGGCGGCGGCGACCCGGCCCGGGTCGGTGTCGGGGAGGTCGACGGTCAGCTCGGTGAGAGTACGCAGCAGCGCGGCCCCCGGGCCTTCGGTGGTGTCGCCAGAAGTGGACTCGGCGCGCGGTGCGGAAGGCGCGATGGTCACGGCGGGAGCTCTCCCTCGCTCGGCCCGGTCATCGGCGGGGGCGCGGGCGGGCGCATGCGGGCGCACGGAAAGGCGCGACGTGCCGCATGGCGTCCACCGGCCCAACCGCGAGGCCCGGACGTGTCTCTACCCGGTTCGGTCGATCCGGGCGCGCTGCCGGCAGGTCCTCGGACTTGCGGAATGCACCAATGGGTGCACGTCATACCGTTGCGGGACAGTTCCGGATTCACACCGGATTCCCCTGCGGCGACAGCGAGGATGAGCATACATGTGGGGGCGGCCCGATGCGTGACCCCCCACATGTTGTGTCGGCCCCTTGCTGAGCGTGGTGTTACAGCTCCAGCCGGTACGTGAGCAGGGTCAGCGCGGGGATCGGCGCCCAGTCCCGCTCCGGAGTGCGTACGAATCCCAGGCGGGCGTAGATCCGCTGGGCGCCGACCATGGCGGGCTGGGTGGACAGCACCAGCGCCGACACCCCGTCCAGGGCCCGCGCCCGGTCGACGCAGGCCCGCACCAGGGCCTCCCCGACCCCCGCCCCGCGCGCCTCGGCGGCCACGGCCAGCATCCGGAACTCGGCCTCGCCGGGGCCCGCTACGTCGGCGAGGGGGCTCCCCGGTGCGGCGAACGTCACTCCTCCGAGGACCTCGTGGTCCCGCGCGGCGACGATCACCTCCCCGTCCCCGGCCCGGCCGGCGACGTCCCGCAGGACGTTCAGGTAGTGGTCGGCCCCGTTCGCATCGAGCAGCCCGTCCCCGGTGTAGGCCTGCCCGGTGATCTCGCCCAGCCGGTCGTACTCGGCGGCCCGCGCCGTCCTGATCTCGATGTCCATGCCGTCGAGTGTGCGCCATGCGTGACGGTGCCCGGCGCTATCGTCGGAACCAGCACCGTCGAGGAAGGCGAGCGAGGCATGACCGTCATGGCTGACCGTCCCCAGATGCTGACCGAGGAGTTCGAGACCCTCGCGCGCATAGCCGCCAAAGAGGTGGAGCTGCTGCGACTGGAGTTCATCGACGGAAAGCTGGGGGTCAAGGCGGTGCCTGACGGGGACCACGACCGGATCGTCGTGTGGCTGTCCCGCATCTGCATGCAGCACCGGCCGGAGGTCTGGCTCCATGTGGAACGCGGCCTGAAGGTCGAGCAGTACCGTTCGGGCCGGGCCCGCCCGGACGCGTCCCTCGCCCCGGACGGCGCATTCGAGGGGCAGGGGGAGTGGGCCGACCCGGCTCCCGTCCTGATGGTCGTCGAGGTCACGTCGTACGACTCCGGCACCGACGAGGGCGACCGCAGGGACAAGCCGCGCGCGTACGCGGCGACGGGCATCCCCGTGTACCTCCTCGTCGACCGGGACAACCGCCGGGTGCAGGTCCACAGCGACCCCGACGGCCAGCTGTACGAGACGGTGCGCACCGTCCCCTTCGGCAAGGACGTGGAACTGCCCGATCCCGTCGGCTTCACCTTCCCGACCGAAGCCCTCAAGGACTGGGTGCGCTGAGTGCGCCGAAGGGCCCCGCCGGACCGGCGGGGCCCTTCGTGCGCGCGGCACGGGTTCAGCAGCAGCGGAAGCCCTCGCGGGGGTCCGCCTCGCGGGCGTCCGTACGGGCCCGCTCGAAGGCGCGCCGGGTCATGACCTCGGCGTCCGGGTCGTGGGAGCGGGCGTGGGCGACGTAGCGGTCGTACGCGGCCTCGCCGGAGAACTCCCGGACGTAGAACCGCGCCTTGGCCAGCGCCGCGCGGACCCCGCTCATGCCACGGGCTCCTTGACCCGGCCGCCGCCCCCGTCGAGGCCGGCCGCCGCGAGCTCGGCCTTCTCCTCGGCGGAGGCCAGCAGGCCGGCCGGGGCGACGATCTTCGACTCGGTCCACGGCACCTCGGAGAGCCGCACGGAGTCCGGGTCGGCGACGGCCTTGAGGCAGGTCCGGGCCGCGTCCGCCAGCACGATCAGGATCAGGACGGCGAACAGCACCGACAGGACGCCGTCGACCGTGGCGTTGGTGACCACGGTGTGCATGTCGTCCATGCTCTTGGCGGGCGGCAGCACCTTCCCCGCGTCGATGCCGGTCTGGTACTTGTCGCGCTGGGCGAAGAAGCCGACCTTCACGTCGTCGGAGAAGATCTTCTGGTAGCTCGCGGTGAGGGTGACGGCCACGTCCCAGGCGAGCGGAACACCGGTGACCCAGGCCCACTTGAGCCGCCCCGACTTCACCAGCAGCGTGGTGCAGACGGCCAGGGCCACCGCGGCCAGCAGCTGGTTCGCGATCCCGAACAGCGGGAAGAGCTGGTTGATGCCGCCCAGCGGGTCCTTCACGCCGACCCACAGGAAGTAGCCCCAGCCGCCGACCACGATCGCGCTGGCCAGCCAGACGCCCGGCTTCCAGCTGACGTCCTTGAAGGACTTGTGCACGTTGCCGAGGGTGTCCTGGAGCATGAACCGCCCGACGCGGGTTCCCGCGTCGACCGTGGTCAGGATGAAGAGGGCCTCGAACATGATGGCGAAGTGGTACCAGAACGCCTTCATGCCGGATCCGCCGATGACGGAGGAGAAGATCTCCGACATCCCGAGTGCGAAGGTCGGCGCACCACCCGTACGGGACAGCAGGCTCGCCTCCTCCACGTCCTTCGCGGCCTGCGCGAGAGCGTCCGGGGTGATGGCGAAGCCGAAGTGGGTGACGGCCTCGGAGGCGGTCTGGACGGTGGTGCCGATGACCCCGGCGGGGGAGTTGACCGCGAAGAACAGGCCGGGCTCGATGATGCACGCGGCGATCACGGCCATGATCGCGACGAAGGACTCGGTGAGCATCGCGCCGTAACCGATGACCCGGACCTGGGTCTCCTTCTGGATCATCTTCGGGGTGGTGCCGGAGGCGACCAGCGAGTGGAAGCCGGACAGCGCCCCGCAGGCGATGGTGATGAAGACGAAGGGGAACATCGAGCCGGCGAAGACCGGGCCGTCGCCGCGCGTGGCGAAGTCGGTGACCGCGGGCATCTTCAGCGTCGGCACCGCGACGACCACGCCGACCGCCATCAGCGCGATCGTGCCCACCTTCATGAAGGTGGACAGGTAGTCGCGGGGTGCGAGCAGCAGCCACACGGGCAGCACCGAGGCGATGAAGCCGTAGGCGATCATCCAGATGACCAGGGTCTCCTTCTCCAGGGTGAAGAACTCCGCCCAGGAGGACTCGGCGACCCAGCCGCCCGCCACGATGGCGAGGAGCAGCAGCGCCACGCCGATGACGGAGACCTCGGTGACCCGGCCCGGCCGCAGGACGCGCAGGTAGACGCCCATGAAGAGGGCGATCGGGATGGTCATTCCGATGGAGAAGACGCCCCACGGCGAATGCGCCAGGGCGTTGACGATGACGAGCGCGAGCACGGCCAGCAGGATGATCATGATGGCGAACACGGCGAGGAGGGCGGCGGCTCCGCCGACCGGGCCGATCTCGTCCCGGGCCATCTGGCCGAGCGAGCGGCCGTCGCGCCGCGTGGAGAAGAACAGCGTCACCATGTCCTGCACGCCGCCGGCGAAGATGACGCCCGCGACGATCCAGATCGTGCCGGGCAGGTAGCCCATCTGCGCGGCGAGGACCGGGCCGACCAGCGGGCCCGCGCCGGCGACGGCGGCGAAGTGGTGGCCGAAGAGCACGCGCCGGTCGGTCGGGTGGAAGTCGACACCGTTGTCGAGGCGTTCGGCCGGAGTGGCCCGGGTCTTGTCCACCTTCAGCACGCGGTTCGCGAGGAACCGCGCGTAGAAGCGGTAGGCGATGGCGTACGAGCCCAGTGCGGCGGCGAGCAGCCAGGCGGCAGAGATCTCCTCACCCCGGGAGAGCGCCAGCACCCCCCAGCCGACGGCCCCCACGAGGGCCACGCCCAGCCATGTCGCCACGGACCGGGGGGAGAGCCTTCCCGTCGGAGAAGGCGAGCCCGGCCCGTCGCCGGGGCTCGCCGCGCCCCTCGGATTCGGAGCCCGATCCGTCTGTGTTGCTTCCGGTTCCGCCATGATCCTCGTCCCCTCGTTGATCATCTGCCGAGCGCAGGGAATCTACGGGGACCCGACCGGTGGACGTAAGTCCCCGTCCGTATAGCGGTACGAGGTTCCACCGGAGGCCGAACAGGAGTCAACCTCCTTTTACACGGCGGGTCGCTGAAGGCGGGCCACGAACTTGTAACGGTCGCCGCGGTACACCGATCGCACCCATTCGACCGGTTCGCCGTCGGCGTCCAGCGAATGGCGGGAGAGCATCAGCATCGGCAGGCCGACGTCGGTGCCGAGCAGTCCGGCCTCGCGCGGGGTGGCCAGCGAGGTCTCGATGGTCTCCTCGGCCTCCGCGAGCCGTACGTCGTACACCTCGGCGAGCGCGGTGTAGAGGGAGGTGTACTTGGCCAGCGAACGGCGCAGCGCGGGAAAACGCTTGGCCGAAAGGTGCGTGGTCTCGATGGCCATCGGCTCGCCGCTCGCCAGGCGCAGCCGCTCGATGCGCAGGACCCGGCCGCCGGTGGCGATCTTGAGGAGTCCGGCGAGGGTGTCGTCCGCGGTCACGTAGCCGATGTCCAGGAGCTGGGAGGTCGGCTCCAGCCCCTGTGCCCGCATGTCCTCCGTGTACGAGGAGAGTTGGAGCGGCTGCGAGACCTTGGGCTTCGCCACGAAGGTGCCCTTGCCCTGGATGCGCTCCAGCCGCCCCTCGACCACGAGCTCCTGCAGGGCCTGGCGGACGGTGGTCCGGGAGGTGTCGAACTCGGCCGCGAGCGTGCGCTCCGGCGGCACGGGGGTGCCGGGCGGCAGGGTCTCGGTCATGTCGAGCAAGTGCCGCTTGAGTCGGTAGTACTTGGGCACACGCGCCGTGCGAGTGGCTGCCCCGCCTTCCGGCTCCGTGGTCGCCCCTTCGGTGGCCATCGCCGCCCGCCTTCCCGACTCCAGTTTCACTGCCGTCACCGGCTCCTCCGATATGTGCGGTCACATGGTGACACGGGAGCGAGGACAGGCCTCCTCCCTCCCCCAGGTGTCGGTCCGGTAACGGACCGATCACCCGCTCATTAGACCCTTGACACCCCTAAAGGTCTAGGCCAAGCTCCGGTTGCTGGTCTAAACCAATATGGATCGGATCCCGGCCCCACGGGCAGTACTTGGTACGTACGTCACCGCGGCGGGCGAGGGAAGTTGCAGGCAGCATCCCTGAGGAGGGTGGCGTGAAGCGCAAGCTCATTGCGGCGGTCGGTGTCGTGGGCATGATGGTCGGTGTCGCGGCGTGCGGCAACAGCGGCGACGACAAGCCGAAGGCCGACTCGTCGGGTGGCGCCAAGGAGATCACCGTCTGGGTGATGGACGGCTCCGCACCGAAGGCCTGGCTCGAAGAGGTCAACAAGCAGTTCTCGGCCAAGCACCCCGGTGTGACGGTGAAGGTCGAAGAGCAGAAGTGGACCGGCATCCAGGAGAAGGTCACCACCGCCCTCTCCGAGAACACCCCGCCGGACGTCCTTGAGCTCGGCAACACCCAGACCGTCGGCTACGCGGTCACCGGCGGCCTCGCCGACCTGTCCGGCGACAAGTCCAAGCTCGGCGCCGACGCCTGGTCGAAGGGCATGCTGTCCTCCGCCGAGGTCGACGGCAAGCTCTACGCCGCTCCCTGGTACGCCGCCAACCGCGTCGTCATCTACGACAAGAAGGCCTACGAGAAGGCCGGCATCACCGCCCCCAAGACCCGTGACGAGTGGGTCGCCGGTCTGGAGAAGCTGAAGGCCTCCGACCCGGCCGCGCAGCCGATCTACCTGCCCGGCCAGAGCTGGTACATCCTCGCCGGCTTCGTCTGGGACGAGGGCGGCGACCTCGCCGTCAAGGACGGCGGCAAGTGGAAGGGCCAGCTGAGCACCCCGCAGGCCGCCTCCGCGATGGACTTCTACAAGAAGCTCCAGTCCTACTCCACCGCCCCCAAGGACAAGGACGAGGCCACCCCGCAGCAGTCCACCGACATCGTCCCCAAGGGCGGCGTCTCGTCCTGGATCGGTCTCGGCTGGGAGGCCCAGGGCGCGCTGAAGGCCCTGAAGGACGCCGGCAAGGAAGGCGACTTCGGCTACTTCCCGATCCCGGGCAAGACCGCCGACAAGCCGGGCTCCGTCTTCCTCGGCGGCTCGAACCTCGCCGTGGCCGAACGCTCCAAGAACAAGGAGCTCGCCAAGGAGTGGCTCGCCCTCGCCGCCGGCAAGGAGCAGATGACCAAGTACGCCGCCGCCACCGAGGGCGCCCTGCTCCCGAACCAGGCCGCCGCGAACTTCGCCGCCGCCCCCGGCTCCTTCGCGGAGTCCATGGCCAAGGCCGCCCTCTCCGGCAAGATCACCCCGGTCACGGCCGGCTGGGCGAACGTCGAGACCGAGCCGAACCCCATCAAGGAGTTCATGACCAAGGTCCTGAAGGGTGAGGACGCCGCCAAGGCGGGCGCGGACGCGGACAAGGAAATCGCGAACCGCATCAACAAGTAGTCCCACCCCACAGCACCCGCAGCACCCAGCAGTGTGATCGCACCGGGGGGTGCGGCAGGCGCCCCGCAGCGCCTGCCGCGCCCCCGGTCGCGCATTTGACTCCACAGTCAACCGCGAGGAAGCCCCGACATGACCGTGCACTCCCAGGGAGCGGCGACCAGCGCTCCACAGGACGCACCACTGAAGTCCGCCGGCCTGCCGCCGAAGGCAACCGCCGCCCCGGCCGGCCCCAGCCAACCGTCTCCTCGCGGGGGCAGAAAGCAGCTCCCCACGGGGTGGCTGCCGTACCTGCTGATCGCACCGGCGGTGCTCAGCCTCGCGGTCCTGCTCGTGTACCCGCTGATCAAGAACGTGATCCTGTCCTTCCAGGACATCAACAAGATCGAGTTCATCCAGCGCAAGTACCCCTCCGCGGGCTTCGACAACTACACCCAGCTGCTCGGCGACTCGAACTTCTGGACCGTCGTCCTGCGCAGCTTCGGCTTCACCCTCGCCAACGTCGTCCTGATCATGGCGATCGGCAGCCTCATGGGCCTCCTGCTGAACAAGCTCGGCAAGAAGATGCGCCTGGTCCTGTCGATGGCCCTGGTGATGGCCTGGGCCATGCCGATCGTCGCCTCCGTCCAGGTCTTCTACTGGCTGTTCGACGAGCAGTTCGGCGTGATGAACTGGGTGATGCGCACCGCCGGCTTCTCCGGCTACGAGCAGCACAACTGGTTCGAGACCGGCCTGTCCACCCTGACGATCGTCACCGTCCTCGTGGTCTGGGGCTCCATCCCCTTCGTCGCCCTCAACATGTACGCCGCGCTGACCACCGTCGGCGCCGAACTGTACGAGGCCGCCCGCATGGACGGCGCCAACGGCCGGCAGACCTTCTGGAAGGTCGTCTTCCCGCAGCTCAAGCCCTTCTTCCTGATCACCACCTTCCTTGAGGTGATCTGGGTCTTCAAGGCCTTCACCCAGGTCTACGCGATGAACAAGGGCGGCCCCGACCGCGCGTCCGAGATCCTCCCGGTCTTCGCCTTCGTCGAGGGCCAGAGCCAGTCCCACTACGGTCTCGCCGCCGCGATCTCCGTCCTGACGATCCTGATCCTGATCGTCATCATGTCCTTCTACTTCCGCCTGATCCTGAAGCAGGAGGAGGAGCAGTGAGCACCACCACCGCCCCGAAGCCGGCCCAGACCACCCCGTCCGCACGGCCCGCCCAGCGGCTGCGCACCCGCGGCCCGCTGCGCCCCGCGACCGTCGCCAAGAACCTCGGCGCCCTGCTGTTGGCCCTGCTCTTCCTCTTCCCGGTCTACTGGATGTTCTCCTCGGCACTGAAGCCGTCGAGCGAGATCCTCACCAAGGACCCGGTGTTCGTCTTCACCCCGACGACGGAGAACTTCGAGAAGGCCACCGGGGTCGACAACTTCTGGACGTACGTGACGAACAGTCTCGTCGTCACCGTCAGCGCGGTCCTGCTGGCCCTGCTCGTCGCCCTCGCCGCGAGCTTCGCGATCGCCCGCATGAAGTTCCGCGGCCGCAAGGGCATGGTCCTGGCCGTGATGATGGCGCAGATGGCCCCCTGGGAGGTCATGGTCATCGCGATGTACATGATCCTCCGTGACGCCGAGATGCTGAACAGCCTCCCGATGCTCACCGCGATCTACTTCGTGATGGTCCTCCCCTTCACCATCTGGACCCTGCGCGGCTTCATCGCCGCCGTCCCGGTGAGCCTGGAGGAAGCCGCCCAGATCGACGGCTGCACCCGCGGCCAGGCCTTCCGCAAGGTGATCTTCCCGCTGCTGGCGCCCGGTCTGATGTCCACCTCGCTCTTCGGCTTCATCACCGCCTGGAACGAGTTCGCCATGGTCCTGATCCTGAACAAGGACAAGACCGCGCAGACCCTGCCGCTGTGGCTGACCCAGTTCAAAACCGCCTTCGGCAACGACTGGGGCGCCACCATGGCCGCGTCCTCGCTGTTCGCCGTCCCGGTCCTGCTCATCTTCATCTTCCTCCAGCGCAAGGCCGTCGGCGGCATGACCGCCGGCGCCGTGAAGGGATAACGGCCCATGACTGTCCTTGCGCACCGGGCGGACACCCTCACCCGCGACGCCCTCGCCGTCCTCCAGCCCGGCTTCGAGGGCACCACCGCCCCCGCCTGGGTGCTGCGCCGGGTCGGCGAAGGCCTCACCGCCGTGGGTCTCTTCGGCCGCAACATCGCCTCCGCGGAGCAGCTCGCGGCCCTGACCGCGCAACTGCGCGCCGAACGGGACGACGTCCTCGTCGCCATCGACGAGGAGGGCGGGGACGTCACCCGCCTGGAGGTCCGGGGCGGCTCGTCCTTCCCCGGCAACCTCGCGCTCGGCGCCGTCGACGACACCGCCCTGACCCGCGAGGTGGCCCGGGAACTGGGCCGGCGCCTCGCCGAGTGCGGGGTCAACCTCAACTGGGCGCCGTCCGCGGACGTCAACTCCAACCCCGACAACCCGGTCATCGGGGTCCGCTCCTTCGGCGACGGCACCGCTCTGGTGGCCCGGCACACCGCCGCCTACGTCGAGGGCCTCCAGGACGCCGGGGTCGCCGCCTGCACCAAGCACTTCCCGGGCCATGGCGACACCAACGTCGACTCCCACCACGCCATGCCCCGCATCGACGTGGACCTGGACACCCTGCAGGTCCGCGAGCTGGTCCCGTTCAAGGCGGCCATCGAGGCCGGCACCAAGGCCGTGATGAGCGCGCACATCCTGGTGCCCGCCCTCGACCCGACCCGTCCGGCCACGCTCAGCCCGCAGATCCTGACCGGTCTGCTGCGCAAGGAGCTCGGCTACGAGGGCCTCATCGTCACCGACGGCATGGAGATGAACGCCATCGCCGGGACGTACGGCATCGAGCGCGGCTCGGTCCTGGCCATCGCCGCCGGCGCCGACGCGATCTGCGTCGGCGGGGGACTGGCCGACGAGGCGACCGTCCTGAGCCTGCGGGACGCCCTCGTGGCCGCCGTACGCGAGGGCACGCTGGCGGAGGAGCGGCTGGCCGACGCGGCCGCCCGGGTGCGCGCCCTCGCCGAATGGACCCGCCGGGCCCGGCCGGACGCGCGACCGGAGGGGAGCCGCGCGTCCGGCATCGGCCTGACGGCGGCCCGCCGCGCGGTGGTCGTCTCGGGCACCCCGGCCACCGTGTCCGCCCCCTACGTGGCCACGCTCGCTCCCGTCGCGAACATCGCGGTCGGCGACGAGACCCCGTGGGGGGTGGCCGCGGAGCTGGCCGAGCTGGTCCCGGGCACCGGGTCGGGCGTCTACCCCGAGGGCAGCGCCGCCGGGGACGTACTGGCCGCGGCGGGGTCCCGTACGGTCGTCGCCGTGGTGCGCGACGCGCACCGCCACCCCTGGATGACCGAGGTGCTGGACGCCCTGGTCGCGGCCCGGCCGGACACGGTGGTCGTGGAGATGGGCGTACCGCTCGCCGAGCCGCGCGGGGCCCTGTACGTCGCCACGCACGGCGCCTCCCGGGTCTGCGGGCGGGCCGCCGCCGAGGTCATCGCGGGCACGCGGCGGGACTGACGCCGTCGGACGCGGCGCCGGGCACCCGTCACGGGGGTGTCCGGCGCCGCCGCGTCCGGGCGCGCGCGAAGGGCCGGGCCCCCGAGGAGGGGGGCCCGGCCCTTTCCGCGTGGCGCCGGTGCTCCTACAGGCCCTGCCAGGAGGGCTTGTTGGCGAAGGTGTGGCGGAAGTAGTCGGCCAGCTTCAGCTTCGAGGCGGCCGCCTCGTCCACGACGACGGTGGCGTGCCGGTGCAGCTGCAGCGCGGAGGCCGGGACCAGCGCGGACAGCGGGCCCTCGACGGTCTGCGCGACGGCGTCGGCCTTGCCCTCGCCGGTGGCCAGCAGGACCAGGTGGCGGGCGTCGAGGATGGTGCCGATGCCCTGGGTGATGACGTGGTGGGGCACCTGGTCTATGTCGTCCTCGAAGAAGCGCGCGTTGTCCACGCGGGTCTGCTCCGTCAGCGTCTTGATCCGGGTGCGGGAGGCCAGGGAGGAGCACGGCTCGTTGAAGCCGATGTGGCCGTCCGTGCCGATGCCCAGCAGCTGGAGGTCCACCCCGCCGGCGTCCGCGAGGGCCTGGTCGTAGGCCGCGCAGGCGGCCTGGACGTCGGCGGCGGAGCCGTCGGGGCCCATGAAGGACGCCTCGGTCAGCCCGAGCGGCTCCACGACCTCGCGGAGCACGACGGCGCGGTAGGACTCCGGGTGCCCGGCCGGCAGGCCGACGTACTCGTCGAGCTGACAGATCCGGGCCCCGGAGGCGTCGACCTCGCCGGCCTTGACCTTGGCGGCGAGGGCTTCGTAGACGGGCAGCGGGGTAGAGCCGGTCGCCACGCCGAGCAGGGCGTCGGGCTTGCGGCGGACCAGGGCGGCCATGGCCTCCGCGATGAGCTCGCCGCCTGCCTTGGCGTCCGGGACGATGACAACTTCCACGCGGGGCCTGCCGATCTGAGAGGAGTGCGGACACTTGTGGTATAGACCAATCTAGCAGAGCGTGCCCGCCGATGGGCGGGCTCGTGCCCCTTCCATCGTGTTCCCGATCCCCGGCCCCCGCCCGGCCGCGCGCCGGGGTCCTACAGCGCCAGCTGGAGACCGCCCGTGGCGTCCAGGTGCTGGCCCGTGACCCAGCGGGAGTCCGGCGAGGCCAGGAAGGCCACCACGTCGGCGACCTCCTGCGGCGTGCCCACCCGGCCGAAGACCGACCGGGAGGAGGCGTGCGCGCGGGCCTGCGGGTCGGCGAGCCAGGCGGCGTTGAGGTCGGTCTCGGTGATGCCCGGACCCACCGAGTTCACGGTGATCCCCCGCGGGGCGAGCGCGGCGGCCAGCGACACGGTCAGCGCGTTCACCGCGCCCTTGGCCATGATCGTGGCCAGGATCGCCGGCAGCGCGATGGCAGGGGTGCCGGTCACGTTGACGATCCGGCCCCCGTCGGTCAGCCGCTCCAGCCCGTGCTTGATCACGAAGAAGGGCGCCTGGGCGTTGAGCGCCTGGATCCGCCGGAAGGTCTCCTCGTCCGTCTCCTCGATGCCGGCGAAGGTCGCCGCCCCGGCGTTGTTCACCAGGACGTCCACCCGCTCCGTGGCCTGCGGATGGGCCCCGTACGCCGCCCAGAGCGCCTGCGCGTCCCCCGCCACCCCGAGCTCCGCCCCGATGGCGAAGGCGCGCCCACCGGCCGCCGTGATCGCCCCGACGGTCTCCTCGGCGGCCCCCTCGTCGTGCCCGTAGTGGACCGCGACCAGGGCGCCGTCGCGGGCGAGGCGCTCGGCCACCGCCCGTCCGATCCCCCTGCTACCGCCCGTGACCAGTGCCGTCTTTCCCTTGAGCACGCCCATGACGCGCCCCCCTTCAGCATTCGCTAGTGGTCGCTACAGAAGGGACCGTACCAGATGCCTAACGGCCGCTATAGAATGTGCCGCATGGTGACCGGACAACGTGGCAGGCCCCGCTCCTTCGACCGGGACGCCGCCCTCGACAAGGCCATGCTCGCCTTCTGGGAGAACGGCTACGAGGCGACGTCCATCGCCGACCTGACCAGGACCCTGGGCATCGGCGCACCCAGCCTCTACGCCGCCTTCGGCGACAAGCGCAAGCTCTTCGACGAGGTCGTGGTGGTCTACGGCGGCCGGTACGGGGACTTCGCGGCCGTCGCCCTCGCGGAGGAGCCCACCGCTCGCGCCGCCATCGGCCGGATCCTGCGCGAGGCCGCCGAGATCTACACCGACCCGGCCCACCCGCCGGGCTGCATGGTGATCAGCGCCGCGGTCAACACCACCTCGCAGGAGGTGGCCGACGCCCTGCGCGAGCGGCGCAACGCCAACCTGGAGCTGTTCGAGAGCCGCATCCGGGCCGACATCGCCACCGGCGAGCTGCCCGCCGGAACGGACGCGCGGGCGCTGGCCCGCTACGCGGGGGCCGTGCTTCAGGGGATGTCGCAGCAGTCGCGCGACGGGGCGGGCCGGGAAGAGCTGGAAGCGGTGGCGGAGCTGGCGCTGGGCGCCTGGCCGGCGTAGGGGACCCGCCTGGATTTCCGCGGCCTATCGGCGGGGGAATTCCAGGGCGGCGAATTGGATCGTGCCGCGCCCCTTCGGCGCGCTCACTTTCCGTCGCACCGGCTTTCCGCAGCGTTGCTTTCCTCTGGGCCACGGTGCAGGACGGGACCCTCAGCCCGCCCGGCACCGTAGCCCGGAGTACTTACGGCCGACCGGGTGTGCGGTTCCCGACGGCCGGTGGGAGGTGCCTGCGCGGTCAGGGCAGAGCGCGCGGTTACCTCGATCCGTCCTCCTGTGCGGGGAGGGCGGAAACTTGGCACAATTGTGGACTAGACCAATCTGTTCTGTCCATCCAATGGCGGGGTCTGCAATCCCGTCACTTCATCCAACAGTACGCGGAGTGGGCCCCTCCTGGATACTCCTGAGTATTCGCCGTGTGGAAAGTCATCCTCGTACCCGGGGTACGCTCGCCACGTGCCCTCCATGAACGACCTCGTACGCCAGCACACCGCTCTCAGTGAAACCGACCTGGAGTGGCTCCACCTGCTGGTCTCGGAGTGGCAGCTGCTCTCCGACCTCTCCTTCGCCGACCTCGTGCTCTGGGTGCCCACCCTCGACGGCTCCCGCTACGTCTCGGTCGCGCAGATGCGCCCGAACACCGGCCCCACCTCCTACCAGGACGACATGGTCGGCCACCTGGTGCCGCGCGGCCGCCGTCCGCTGCTCGACGCCGCCCTCGACGAGGGCCGCATCGTGCGCGAGGGCGACCCCGAGTGGCGCGAGGAGGTGCCGGTCCGCGTCGAGTCGATCCCCGTCCGCCGCGAGGGCCGGGTCCTCGGCGTGATCGCGCGGAACACGAACCTGCTCACTGTGCGTACACCCAGCCGGCTGGAGCTCACCTACCTCCAGTCCGCCTCCGACCTCGCGCAGATGATCGCCGCGGGCTCCTTCCCCTTCCCCGGGCAGCAGGTCGACATGGACGCCTCCCCGCGCGCCGGGGACGGCCTGATGCGGCTCGACGCCGAGGGCGTGGTGACGTACGCGTCCCCCAACGCGCTCTCCGCCTACCACCGTCTGGGCCTCGCCTCCGACCTGGTCGGCCAGCACCTGGGCACCACCACCGCCGAACTCGCCCCCACCCGGGGGCCGGTGGACGAAGCCATCGTCAAACTGGCCAGCGGCTGGGCTCCCCGGGAGACCGAAGTCGAGGGCAACGGCGGGGTCATCCAGCTGCGCGCCATCCCGCTCAAGCCCAAGGGGACCCGGATCGGCTCCCTCGTGCTCTGCCGCGACGTCACCGAACTGCGCCGTCGCGAACGCGAACTGATCACCAAGGACGCCACCATCCGGGAGATCCACCACCGGGTGAAGAACAACCTCCAGACCGTGGCTGCGCTCTTGCGCCTCCAGGCCCGCCGGATGGATTCGGAGAACGGCCGCGAGGCGCTGAACGAGGCGGTGCGCCGCGTCGGTTCGATCGCGATCGTGCACGAGACCCTGTCTCAGAACCTCGACGAGCGCGTCGAGTTCGACGAGATCGCCGACCGCGTGATCGCGATGGTCGCCGAGATCTCGCCCGGAAAGGTGCGCTGCCGGCGCATCGGCCGCTTCGGGATCCTGGACGCGGAGGTCGCCACTCCGCTGTCGATGGTGCTGACCGAGATCCTCCAGAACGCCCTGGAGCACGCCTTCACCCAGGGGGAGGGCGGCACGGTCGAGGTGTCCGCGACCCGCTCCGGGACCGGCCGCGCCGACGCCCGGCTGCTGATCACGGTGCTCGACGACGGCTGCGGTCTGCCCGAGGGCTTCGACCCGCAGCGGGCCGGCAACCTCGGGCTGCAGATCGTACGGACCCTCGTGGAGGGGGAGCTCGGCGGCACCTTCGACATGCTCCGGGCCGAGCCGCGCGGCACCAAGGTCGTCCTCGACGTGCCGGCGAGCCCGCAGAAGTAGCCCGCCGCGGGAGCCGGACCCCGTCACGCAACGTGACGGGCACAGCACTGAGCCCCGGACCGAATGGTTCCCGGTCCGGGGCTCAAGAGCACGTTGCTGAGCGCTTGTCTGGTACTACGCGCTGCGCGTCGAGGCTCGAAAAGACGAATGTCAGGCGGTGGCGTTGCGCGCCCGGTTGCGAGCGGCGCGGCGCTTCATGGCGCGGCGCTCGTCCTCGCTGAGGCCACCCCAGACGCCGGAGTCCTGACCGGACTCGAGCGCCCACTGCAGGCACTGCTCCATGACGGGGCAACG
Source organism: Streptomyces sp. M-16 (assembly GCF_052114405.1). NCBI lineage: Bacteria > Bacillati > Actinomycetota > Actinomycetes > Kitasatosporales > Streptomycetaceae > Streptomyces > Streptomyces sp. M-16. The sequence continues at coordinate 22,526 of NZ_JBFRER010000075.1, forward strand.
GCGGCAGACGGCCTTGGCTTCCTCGATCTGCAGCAGCGCAGGACCGGTGTTGCCGATGGGGAAGAAGAGCTCGGGGTCTTCCTCGCGGCAAACGGCGTTGTGACGCCAGTCCATGGCTGCTCCATCTCCTTGTATTGCGGGCAGGTTGCTTGTGAATGTGAACGCTTTCACGAATCCCCCCGTGAGGGAAGGGCCGACCCCCAGGTGACTGGTGGGGTCCGAAGATTCGTGGAGGGGTTCTGGCGCTCTGTGTGGGTGCCGGGTTGTGCGGGCTGTCCCGATCGCCATGTAGAGATTCGCAAACCTCGGACGGGGATACAACCCCTTCCGGAAAGTTTTTTTGGATTCGTCGGTGTCTACTAGGTCACAGCCCTAGTTCCTGGGGGTGGACCGGCGTGTAAACGTTCGAGTGGAAGGACTTTTGGCTCTTCCACTCACACAATCACACGCAGTGCACGGCGTACGCCTGTGAACCGAACGCTGGTGCGCAGCCCGAGGTGGTCCCCGTCCATCTGGAACGGGAGGGGAACCTTCGAATGCAAGGTGAAGTCGGTCAGATCGTGCAGAGACACCGCATGCTTGCCGTGCGGACCGCGCTCAGGAGTCGAGGTCAGGAGCTGCGTGGCGTAGCGGGCGACGGCCGGAGTTGACAAACGGTCGAGGGCCAGTACGTCAAGCGCAGTATCGAACGAGGCCTCCGGAGAGGCGTAAAGCGGACGATTGCCCAGATACGTCCAGGGCGAGGTGTTGCAGACTATCGACAGCACCAGATCCGTCACCGGATCCACGCCGGGCTGCTCCAGAGTGATCGTCCCGCGCCGGCGGTTCGGCTCCTCCCAGAACTGGCGCATGAGCTGTCGCACGTACAGGGCGTGCGTCGAACGCTTGCCGCGTTCGCGCTGCTGCTCGACCCGCCCCACCACGCCCGCGTCGAAGCCGAAGCCCGCACAGAACGTGAACCAGCGCGCCGGGACCGACTCGTCCTCGGTCCCGGGGGTGCCGGCGGCCAGCCCCAGTCCCACCGTCCGCTCGCGCCGCTCCCGCAGCGCGTCCAGCAGGGCGCCGGTCGCCTCCACCGAATCGTTGGGCAGCCCGAGCGCGCGGGCGAAGACGTTCGTCGAACCGCCGGGGACCACCGCCAGCCGCGGCAGCCGCTCGGGATCGGGGCCCTCGTGCAGCAGTCCGTTGACGACCTCGTTCACGGTGCCGTCGCCGCCCAGCGCCACCACGAGGTCCACCCCCTCGTGCGCGGCCTTGCGGCCCAGGTCGCGGGCGTGCCCCCGGTACTCGGTGGTCACCGCCTCCAGCTTCATCTCGCTGGCGAGCGCATGGGTCAGGACGTCGCGCGTGCGCGCACTGGTGGTCGTCGCTGCTGGGTTGGCCACGAGAAGTGCACGCATGAGCGCCAGACTACCCACCCCGTCATATGCGACCCCTACCGACCGTACTCGTCAGCGCCCCGCGGGCCGCGGCTACCCTGCTGGGGTGAGCAAAAAGCCGACCCCCCGCACCCCCGCCGCCCCCGTCGCCGCCGCCGGAGCGGAGCCCGGGGCCGAGCCCGCGGCCCTGCCCGGCCGGCTGACCGGCGCCGCGGCGCTCACCGCGCTGGAGGGTCTGGCCCTGGCCGGACTCGGCCTCTACATGCTGTACGTCGGCATCGCGGGCCACCCCGATTCCGCGCAGCAGGCCGAGACCGGGGGGATCACCCTGCTCGCCCTCGCCGCCCTGCCGCTGATCGCGGCGCGCGGGCTGCGCCGGGGCCGCCGTTGGAGCCGCGGCCCGGCGCTGATCACCCAGCTGATGGCGATGCCGGTGGCCTGGACCCTGTGGAACACGGGCGGCGCGATGCGGATCGCCGCCGTCGCCCTGGCCCTGGCCGCGGTGGCCGTCGCGGTCCTCCTCGTGAACCCGACGGCGACCCGGGCGCTCGGAATCGGGCCCGGCGACCAGGCCCGATAGTCCTTCCCGAGCACCGCTCCCCGGACCGCTCCCCGGCTACTCCTCGACCAGGAGCTTCTCGCGGAGCTGGGCCAGGGTGCGGGCCAGCAGCCGGGAGACGTGCATCTGGGAGATGCCGACCTCCTGCGCGATCTGCGACTGGGTCATGTTGCCGAAGAACCGCAGCAGCAGGATCCGCTTCTCCCGCGGCGGAAGCCCCTCCAGCAGCGGTTTGAGGGACTCGCGGTACTCGACGCCCTCCAGCGCCTCGTCCTCCGAGCCCAGCGTGTCCGCGACCGCCGGCGACTCGTCGTCGGTGTCCGGCACGTCCAGGGAGAGCGTGCTGTAGGCATTGGCCGATTCCAGCCCCTCCAGCACCTCCTCCTCGGAGATCCCCAGCCGCTCCGCCAGTTCGTGCACCGTGGGGGAGCGGCCGTGCTGCTGGGACAGTTCCGCCGTGGCCGTGGTCAGCGAGAGCCGCAGCTCCTGAAGGCGCCGGGGCACCCGTACCGCCCAGCCCTTGTCACGGAAGTGCCGCTTGATCTCGCCGACCACGGTGGGCGTGGCGTACGTCGAGAACTCGACGCCCCGGTCCGGGTCGAACCGGTCCACCGATTTGATCAGGCCGATGGTGGCGACCTGGGTCAGGTCGTCCAGCGGCTCGCCGCGGTTGCGGAACCGCCGCGCCAGGTGCTCCACCAGCGGCAGGTGCATCCGCACCAGCCGGTTGCGCAGCTCCGCCCGCTCCGGTGATCCCTCGGGCAGCTCGCGCAGCTCGAAGAACAGGGCCCGCGCACCGCTGCGGTCCCGCGGATCCGGCAGCGCGGGGGACGCGCCCGGGGCGGCCGGGGCCGTGGCGGCGGCCGCCGGTGGCCGTGATGGTTGTGGTTCCTCGTGCTGGTTCTCGCTCATAGGGCCCGCCCGTCGCTCCGCCGAGTCCAAAAAGCCGTCTTCCGCATCCGCGTCAGCCGGGTGCGGCCGGGCGTGCTGCTGTTCGGGGATGCCCCCGTCGACCTCGTGCCGTACCCGGGGCCGATCCCCGCCCCGCACCGGGATCTCCCCGCCGCTCACACCGGGCCTGGCCCCGCGCCGCGCTGTTTGTAGAGGCTGATGCTCACTGTCCGGTTCTCCTCGACCGTGGCCTCGACCTTGCCGGCCAGCGCCGACAGGACCGTCCACGCGAACGTGTCGCGCTCCGGTGCGCGCCCGTCGGTGGTCGGCGCCGAGACGGTCACTTCCAGCGAATCGTCGATCAGCCGGAAGACGCAGCTGAGGACGGAGCCGGGCACGGCCTGCTGGAGCAGGATCGCGCAGGCCTCGTCCACGGCGATGCGGAGGTCCTCGATCTCGTCGAGGGTGAAGTCCAAACGTGCCGCGAGACCGGCCGTGGCCGTTCGCAGCACCGACAGGTAGGCACCCGCAGCCGGCAGCCGGACTTCCACGAAGTCCTGGGTCCCGGGCTCGCCTGCGATCTGGGACACCCTCACCTCCAAGGTGGTACGAGCTCTGTTCGCCGGTGACGCTACCGCGATCCGGGCGATCGTGTCGCGGCACCCCTCATGGCGCCCGTTTTGGAACGCCAGGGCCGACCCCGCTCCTGTCCCGGTGACTGATGGTAAGCCCACGGGTACGCACAGTGGCTAGGGGTCTGCGGGCCCAAATAAGGGGAACCGGCGGAGGGTTGACCTACCCCGCTTCAGACGATCGAACCGTCGACAAAACACCACCGCCAGCTCTCGCCCGGCTCGAAGCTGCGCATGACGGGATGACCGGTCTCCTTGTGGTGCCCGGTGGCGTGCCGGTACGGGGAGGAATCGCAGCACCCCACGTGCCCGCACACCAGGCACATCCGCAGCTGCACGGGATGACTCCCGATCGCCTCACATTCGGGGCAGGTCGGCCCATGCGGGACAGGCTCGGGGCGCGGCAGTTCGGCAACGTGGGTGCACTCGCTCATGATGGCCAGCGTACGGGTGGGGCGATGAGTGGGGATGGAACGCATGGAGGTATTGCCGCTGGTGGCGCTGGTGGCGGGGAGCGCCGCCGTAGCGGGACTGGCGCGGAGGACGCCGGTGCCCGCGCCGCTGCTGCTGGTCGCCGTCGGTCTGGTCGCCGCGTACGTGCCGGGACTGCCCGCGTACACGCTCGATCCGCACATCGTGCTGCCGCTGCTGCTCCCGCCGCTCCTGCACACGGCCGCGGTGGACAGCTCGTACCTGGACCTGCGGGCCAACGCGCGGCCGATCGCGCTGCTGTCGGTGGGGTACGTGCTCTTCGCGACGCTGGCGGTCGGCTGGGTGACGTACATGGTGGTGCCGGGGCTGACGCCACCGGTGGCGCTGGTGCTGGGCGCGGTGATCGCACCGCCGGACGCGGTCGCGGCGACGGCGATCGCCCGCAGGCTCGGGCTGCCGAACCGGATCACGACCATCCTGCAGGGCGAGTCCCTGGTCAACGACGCCACGGCCATCACCGCCTACAAGGTGGCGCTGGCCGCGGCGGTCGGGGTCGGCGCGGGCTGGGCCGGCGGGGTCGCGGAGTTCCTGCTGGCGTCGGTGGGCGGGGTCGGCGTCGGCCTGCTGCTGATGGTGCCGATCCACCAGCTGCGCACCCGGCTGAAGGAGCCGCTGCTGCAGAACACCCTGTCGCTGCTGATCCCCTTCGTGGCGTACGCGGCGGCCGAACGGGTGCACGCCTCGGGCGTGCTGGCGGTGGTGGTGGTCGCGCTGTACCTGGGCCACCGCAACTGGCAGGTCGACTTCGCGACCCGGCTCCAGGAGGAGGCGGTGTGGAAGGTCGTCGCCTTCGTGCTGGAGTCGGTGGTCTTCGCGTTGATCGGGCTCCAGCTGCCGGTGGTCCTCAAGGGGCTCGGCGAGTACGAGGGCGCGGCCGCCTTCGGGTACGCGCTGGTGGTGTTCCTGGCGGTGGTGGCCGCGCGGTACCTGTGGGTGTTCCCGGCGACCTTCGTGCCGCGGTGGGTGTCGGAACGGATCCGGCTGCGCGAGCCGGACACCGACTGGAAGGCGCCGGTGATCGTGGGGTGGGCCGGGATGCGGGGGGTGGTGTCGCTGGCGATCGCCTTCTCGGTGCCGATGGGCGTCCCGCACCGGAACCTGATCCTGTTCCTCACCTTCACGACGGTCATCGGGACCCTGGTGGTGCAGGGGCTGACCCTGCCCCCGCTGATCCGGATGCTGAAGCTGCCGCCGAGGGACCGGAAGGCGGAGACCCTCGCGGAGGCGCAGGCGCAGAGCGAGGCATCGCGGGCGGCGGAGGAACGGCTGGTGGAGCTGCTGGAGTCGCCGGCGAACAACAGCCTGCCGCCGCCGCTGGTGGACCGGCTGCGGACGGTGCTGGAGCGGCGGCGCAACGCGGTGTGGGAGCGGCTGGGCGAGGTCAACCCGCTGACGGGGGAGTCCGCGGACGACGTCTACCGGCGGCTCGCCGGGGAGATGATCGCGGCCGAGCGGGAGGTGTTCGTGTCCCTGCGGGACGGGCGCCGGATCGACGACGAGATGCTGCGGGGGCTGCTGCGCAGGCTGGACCTGGAGGAGGCGGCGGCCTACCGGGAGGAGACGTGACCCCGCTCCCCTCGCCGGGCGCGGGCTACGGGCGGCCGGTGACGACCGCCGTGAGCGTGGTGCCGCGGGGGAAGGCGCCCGCGCGGGTCAGGGCCGTGAGGGCCCAGAGGAGCTTGGCCACGTAGATCCGTTCCACCGGGAACCCGTGGCGGGACTCGAAGTCGGCGGCGAACTCGTCGAGGGGCGCGGGGATCCGGGCGTAGCCGCCGTGGTCGAAACCCTCGGCCAGGGTCCAGTCGCCGGCCGGCCCACCGAAGGCCCCGTGCTGGAGGGAACGTATCTCCGGGGCCAGGAAGCCCCCCGCCAGGACGGGCACGCCCAGGGCCCGCTGGCCCGGGTCCAGCCCGGCGGCCAGTCCGGCCAGGGTGCCGCCCGTGCCGCAGGCCACCGCCACGACGTCGCAGGCGCCGCGCAGCTCGCGGCCCAGTTCGGCGCACCCCCGCAGGGCGAGCGCGTTGCTGCCGCCCTCGGGGACCACGTACGCGCCCGCGGCCCCGGCCGACTCCAGCAGCCGCCGCAGGGTCTCCGGTTCGGCCTTGCGGCGGTAGTCGGAGCGGGTCGTGAAGTGCAGCCGCATGCCGTCCGCCGCGCAGCGGGCGAGGGAGTCGTTCAGCGGCCGCCCGGCGAGCTCGTCCCCGCGGACGACACCGACCGTCCCCAGCCCGAGCAGCCGGCCGGCCGCGGCGGTGGCCCGCAGGTGGTTGGAGTAGGCCCCGCCGAAGGTGACGAGCCGGTCGTGCCCGGCCCCCAGGGCCGCCCGGAGGTTGGGGGCGAGCTTGCGCCACTTGTTGCCGGGCAGCTCGGGGTGGACGAGGTCGTCCCGCTTGAGGAGGAGCCGGACCCCGTGCGCGGCGAAGCGGTCGTCGGCGGCCTCGACGAGCGGGGACGGCGGGCGGGGGAGCAGCTCGGGGTGGGTCACCCGTCCATTGTCGGGTCAGGACAGGCGCAGGGTGAGGTAGGGGACGGTGTCTCCGGGCAGGAGGTGGCGCTCGGTCTCGGTGAAGCCCTGGGCGAGGGCGAAGCGCAGGCCGTCCTGGTTGGACTCCAGGACGATCGTCTCCACGGCGGCCGGGGAGAGGGCCCGGGCCCGCTCCAGGACGTGGGTGTAGAAGACGGTGCCCAGGCCCCGGCGGCGGTGGTCGGGGAGGATCCGGGCGATCACGGTGGCGGTGTCGTCGTTGTCGGACGCGGGCGGCCGCAGGGTCGCGCAGCCGACCAGCGTGTCGCCGAGGTAGGCGACGTCCAGGCGGTTGCGCACGGCGCGTTCGCGGACCTCGGCGAGGGTGAGGGCGTCCGGAGGGATGATCAGGTTGTGGACGTCGTGCCAGTCGCGGACGGCCTGTTCGTCGTCGGCCGCCACGGGGACGATGCGGAGATCGGTTGACATGGGTGCAGGGGATCCCGGCGGCGGCCGGGGGGTCAACCGGTTTAGATCACTTGAGGCGTTCGGCCACGCGGGCGCGCATCGAGTCCATGGTGAACCCCTTGGGGTCGATCTTCCCGGGCTGCCATTCGAGGTGGCCCAGTACGGAGCGGGAGCCCCAGCCGTGGACCCGGCAGACGGCGGCCGCCGCGCGGGCGACGGCGTCGAGCTGGACGGCCGGCCAGGGGTCCTCGCCGTCGCCGAGGTTCACGCACTCGAAGCCGTAGAAGTGGCGGTTGCCGTCGGTGTCGGCCTGGCGGTCCGGGGGGAGCCGCCGTTCGGCGATCACGGCCGCCAGGACGTCGGAGTCGCCGGCTCCGGCGTGGTTGGCACGGCCGTAGCCGACCAGGTGGACGCGGCCGTCCTTGCCGATGACCCCGTGGCAGAGCGGGCCGGGCAGGTCGGAGTCCCCGTCGCGGCAGAGTTCCACGCTGTAGGCGGTGCCCCGGGTGACGGTGTGGTGGATCATCACCCCGTTCACCGGCCCCCAGGGGCCCTTGTGGTTGCGGTTGTGGGTGCGCCAGGCGCCGACCTCGACGACGGTGAGGCCCTCGGCGCGCAGGGCGCCGAGGAACCGGTCCGCGGACATGGGTACGGACATGGCCGCCTCCTTGTGTGGCGGTGCGCGACGGACACCGTGTGTGTTCGTCTCCTTACGTACCGGTGTAGTGGAGGCGGCTGTTCCGCCGCTAGGGCATTCGTACGGTGTGCGATCCGATCCGGACAGCGGGCATCAGGACGAGGCGAGCCAGAGGTCCGGGCCGAAGACCTCGTAGTGGACGTCCGAGGCGGGGATCCCCTTCGCGACCAGCTGCGCGCGCACCGACCGCATGAAGGGGAGCGGGCCGCACAGGTACGCCTGGGTGCCGGGGGCGACCGGCACGGACTCCAGGTCCACCAGCCCGGTGGCGTCGCCCGGTTCGGCGTCGGCCTCGTACCAGAAGCGGGCCGAGGCGTCGGGGAGCTTGTGGGTCAGGGCGCGGTGGTCGCAGCGGAGCGCGTGGTCGGCCGGGGTGCGGTCGGCGTGCAGGACGGTGACGGGGGCGGCGTGCCCGGTGTCGGCGAGGTGTTCCAGCATCGACAGCATCGGGGTGCAGCCGATGCCGGCCGATGCCAGCAGCACCGGTGCGGCGGAGTCCCGCAGGACCAGGTCGCCGTACGGGGCCGAGACGCGCAGGGTGTCGCCGGTGCGGACCCGGGAGTGCAGGTGGTTCGAGACCTCGCCGTCGGGGCCGCCGGCGGCCGGGCCGTGGACGCGCTTGACGGTGATCGAGCGGAGCGGGGAGCCGGGGGCGCTGGAGAGGCTGTACTGGCGGATCTGGTGGGCCCCGTCGGGGAGTTCGACCTGGACGGAGACGTACTGGCCGGGCCGGAAGGAGGGGGCGGGCGCGCCGTCGGCCGGGGCGAGGCGGAAGGTGGTGCAGTCCGCCGTCTCCTCGACCCGGGCGGCCACGGTCCACTCCCGCCAGACGTCGCCGGCGGTGACCCGCTGCTCGGCGTAGAGGCGTTCCTCGATGGCGACGAGGGCGTTCGCCATCAGCCAGTAGACCTCGTCCCAGGCCTCGGCGACCTCGGGGGTGACGGCGTCGCCGAGGATCTCGGCGATGGCCTCGAAGAGGTGCCGGTGGACGACGGGGTATTGCTCGCGGGTGACGCCGAGGGAGGCGTGCTTGTGCGCGATGCGGTTCAGCATCACGTCGGGGCGGGTGTCCGGGTGCGCCAGGAGGTGGGTCGCGAACGCCGCGACGGAACCGGCGAGCGCCTGCTTCTGGAGTCCGGCGTTCTGGTTGCCGCGGTTGAACAGGTCCCGGATCAGGGCCGGGTGGGCGGCGAACAGCTTCTCGTAGAACAGCTCTGCTATCTCGCCGATGGCGGCTCCGACGGCGGGCAGGGTGGCGCGTACGGTCGCGGTCGACTTCTCGGACAGCATGCGGAGCTCCTCGTAATTGGTATTTGAGATTCATATTCAAGCCCACCGAAGGGTGCCGCCGCGATGCGGACGTTCGTTCGGGAGGCCTCACGGGGTCGGCCCGGGCGGGCGGTACGGCGCAGCTATTCGGCCATTCGGCCCTCGCTGGCGGTGCCTTCGGCCCGGCTCCGGCCGCCGCCCGAGATCCCCAGCAGCAGCGGCCCCGTCGGAGCCGCCACCAGTGCCTCCACCGTGAGCGGGTCCAGGGCGGCGAAGAAGGCCTCCTGGGCCCGGCGCAGCGCGCCGCGCAGGACGCAGGCCCCGCGCAGCGGGCACGGGACCGTCCCGTCGCAGTCCACGACGTCACCGTCCCCCTCCAGCTCCCGTACCAGGCCGCCGACCGACGCGGTGCGTCCGGCGGGGGTGAGCGCGAGCCCGCCGCCGCGGCCGCGCCGCGCCTCGATCAGCCCGAGGTGCTGCAGGCGGGCGACCACCTTGGCCGTGTGGGTGTACGGGACCTCCATGGTCGCCGCCACCTCCCGGGTGGTGGGGAGTTCCTCGTCCTCGACGGCCAGGCGCATCAGGACGCGCAGCGCCAGGTCGGTGAATCGCGTCAGCCGCATGACCCCAGGTTAGAAAACTTGCATCACAGATACAACTTATGGAGCGGAGTGCGGGAAGTGGCCGGAACCGGTGGGGTGTGGAGGGGGTCCTGTGAAGACGTTCAACTCGGAAGGATGCCCAGACCCACACGGAGTAGTCCCACCCTTTTGTGTAATGGTCTCACCACGTTGCGTGCTGGAAGTGTTCCGTCCCGCAGATCCATGGAGTGATCGAAAGGGAAAGACATGTCGGTCCAGGCGGGTTCCGAAGCCGAACCCCAGACACCGCAGCGCAGTCTCGGCACCTCGGCCGCGCGGAACTTGGCAACCACGACCAAGTCCGCGCCGCAGATGCAGGAGATCACCTCGCGGTGGCTCCTGAAGATGCTCCCGTGGGTCTCGGTGCAGGGCGGCGCCTACCGCGTCAACCGCCGCCTGAGCTACTCCGTCGGCAACGGCATCGTGGAGTTCATCAAGACCGGCACCCAGGTCCAGGTCATCCCCGCCGAGCTCGGCGAACTCCCGCTGCTGCGCGACTACGACGACGAAGAGGTCCTCACCGAACTCGCCGCCCGCTGCCGCCAGGTCGACTTCGAAGCCGGTCAGGAGCTCACCTCCTTCGGCAGCCCCTCCGACCAGGTCTTCCTGCTCGCCCACGGCCGCATCGACCAGATCGGCCCCGGCCCCTACGGCGAGGACGCGGTCCTGCGCACCGTCGCCGACGGCGCCTACTTCGGCGAGGGAGCCCTCACGGACGAGGAGGCGATCTGGGAGTACACCGCCCGCGCCGCCACCTCCGGCACCGCCCTCGTCCTCTCCCGCCAGGACTTCCAGCTCCTCGCCGACCGGGTCGACTCGCTGCGCGCGCACGTGGACCAGGCCCGGTCCGCGCCCGTCCAGCGCACCAACACGTACGGCGAGGCCGCGATCGACCTCTCCGCGGGCCACCGCGGCGAAGCCGTCCTGCCCGGCACCTTCGTCGACTACGAGGCCCGCCCGCGCGAGTACGAACTCTCCATTGCACAAACGGTCCTGCGCGTCCACACCCGCGTCGCCGACCTGTACAACCAGCCGATGAACCAGACCGAGCAGCAGTTGCGGCTCACGGTCGAGGCGCTGCGCGAGCGCCAGGAGCACGAGATGCTCAACAACCGCGACTTCGGCCTGCTCCACAACGCCGACTACGACCAGCGCATCCAGCCCCACGAGGGCGCGCCCACCCCCGACGACTTCGACGCCCTCCTCGCGATGCGGCGCGGCTCCAAGATGTTCCTCGCGCACCCCAAGGCCATCGCCGCCTTCGGCCGCGAGTGCAACAAGCGCGGCCTCTACCCGGAATCGGTGGACGTCGGCGGCCACCGGGTGCCGGCCTGGCGCGGGGTGCCGATCTTCCCGTCCAACAAGATCCCGGTCAGCGACGCCCGTACGACGTCCATCCTGTGCATGCGCACGGGCGAGGACGAGCAGGGTGTGATCGGCCTGCACCAGCCCGGCATCCCGGACGAGATCGAGCCCAGCCTGTCGGTGCGCTTCATGGGCATCAGCGAGCAGGCGATCATCTCCTACCTGGTCACCGCCTACTTCTCCGCGGCCGTGCTGGTGCCGGACGCGCTCGGCGTGCTGGAGAACGTCGAGATCGGTCGCTGGCGCTGATGGCCGCGAACGCCCTCGCCGCGGGCGAGGGGCAGGAGGCGGCGGCCCTGCTGGAGCGCACGAGAGAAACGGTCAACCCGGAGCTGCGCAGGACCGTCGAGAGCCTGCCCGGGCCCATGCGGCGGGTGGCGATGTACCACTTCGGCTGGGAGGACGAGGAGGGCCGCCCGACGGACGGCGGTGCGGGCAAGGCCATCCGGCCCGCGCTCGTCCTCGCCTCCGCGCAGGCCCTGGGCGGCCCGCTCGCCGGTGAGCCCGGTGAGCCGGGTGAGCCCGGTGACCCCGCCGGGCGGGGGGCCGTACGGGCGGCGGTGGCCGTGGAGCTGGCGCACAACTTCACGCTGCTGCACGACGACGTCATCGACAAGGACGTCCGCCGGCGCGGGCGTCCCACGGCCTGGACCGTCTTCGGGATACCGGACGCGATCATCACGGGCGACGCGGTGATGGCGCTCGCGCTGCGGCTGTTCGCCGAGGATCCGCACCCGGCCGCGGCGGCCGCCTCCGCCCGGCTCGCGGCCTGCGTCATCGAGCTGTGCGCCGGACAGCAGGCGGACTGCGCCTTCGAACGCCGCCCGGACGTCGCGCTCGACGAGTGCCTGGCCATGGCGACGGCGAAGACCGGGGCCCTGCTGGGCTGCGCGTGCGCCCTGGGCGCGCTCTACGCGGGGGCCGGGCCGGAGGAGGTCGAGGCGATGGACGCCTTCGGCCGGGAGGCCGGGCTGGCCTTCCAGCTGATCGACGACCTGATCGGCATCTGGGGGGATCCGGGGCACACGGGGAAGCCCGCCGGGGCCGATCTGCTCGCCCGCAAGAAGTCCCTCCCGGTCGTGGCCGCCCTCACCTCGGGCACCCGGGCCGGGGCGGAGCTGGCCGATCTGTACGCGGGCCCGATGGCCGGGGACGACGTGCGCGCCGCGGCCCGCGCGGTGGAGCGGGCCGGCGGGCGGGACTGGGCGCAGGCCCATGCCGCCGACCGGATGGGCCGGGCGGTACAGGAGCTGTCCCGGGCCGTCCCGGACCTCGCGGCGGCGGGCGGGCTGCTGGCACTGGCGGAGTTCGTGACGCGCCGTACGAGGTGACCGCGTGGGGGAGGGGCGTACGGGGGGAAGGCGCGTTCCGGCACCGGG